>JBOIEG010001154.1:0-3667 GCA_050740915.1 Gammaproteobacteria bacterium
GACCAAGCTATCGCGTTTCTCGGCGCTAACGCTCAGCGCGCACACCCCGCACGCGACACCCAAACCGGACGCCTGCAACTGGGCTTAGAACCCGTTTTCGGTGAGCCTTAAGTACCTAACCTATGAGCGGTTCTTAGTAAGGAAAACGCCCTGCTGCTTCCGGGTTTTCTGTTGCTCGCCGAGTGGCTCGTGCTTAGATTCCACGCGGCCAATCCGCTTACCAAGCGCGGGCTAATGGCCCTCTATCTCATCACCGTTGGCCTGCCCGCCCTCACGTTTTTTACCTTTCTCGCTATGCGATCCGATTGGTTGCTCGCAAGCTACGATTACCGCACATTTGATTTATGGGAACGGCTGATGACCGAAGGGCGGGTGATCTGGTTTTATCTCAGTTTGATTCTGCTGCCCCGACTTTCGGCCCTCGGCCTTTATCACGACGACATCGCCATCTCCCGTGGCTTGCTTGACCCGCTTAGCACGCTATGGGCGATCCTGGGGCTCTTCGCTCTGCTGGCAATCGCGCTCCGTATGCGGCGCAAGGCGCCGATCCTAAGCTTCGGGATCCTGTTCTTCCTTGCCGGCCACAGCATGGAGTCCACGATCTTTTCCCTGGAGATCGCGCACGAGCACAGGAACTATATACCAATGATCGGCATTTTGTTGATCCTCTTCTATCACTTGCTTCATCTTGGTCTCGCACCGAAATTAATTCTCCTCTGGCGAAGCTCGGCGTGCGTGTTTTTGATCTTTATGGCAAGCTTAACGGCACTTCGCGCAAACGCCTGGGGAGATCCCTTGGACCATGTGCTGCTCGATGCGGCCTACCACCCCACATCATCGCGCGTTAATTACGAGGCGGGACAGTTGTATTTTGCTGCAATACGCAACACCAAAAACTCGGCCCAGAAAGATGAATTCTACAAGAGTGCGGAGCATCACTATACTCGGGCTTACCAAAACGACGAATACCATTCCGGTGCGTTAATCGCCCTGATCTGGTTAGATGGCATCTTAGGCAAACCGGCGAACGAACAATGGCTAGCCACACTGCGAAAGCGCTTGCGGCACGTGGCCATGGCGCCGCACAATGTGATGGCGCTCAAGAATCTCAATCAATGCGAGGTTGAGGGCGATTGCCCGCTTCCCGACGGCTTGCTCGATTCTTTGCTCGAGTCGGCATTGAGCAACACGACCCTCAAGGGACAGGCGCGCAGCATCTTGCTGACCGAGTTGCTCATCCGAAACCTGAAGCGGCGTGATATCGACCGGGCGCTTCAAATATCCAAAGAGGCGGTCGAAACCTATCCCCCTATGCCGCAGCTTTGGCTTAATCGGCTTACTTTGTTGATCGATATCGGGCAACTCAATGAAGCGCGCGAAGTCATCACTAGACTTAACGGCCTGGATCTCACACACCAAGAGAAAGGAAGCCTTTCCATCCATATGGTGCTGTTAGATCAAAAGCAAAAAATATCGCTGACCGTCGAGTGAATAAAAACCGTTGATCGCTGCGTAAGGGGTAATGGCTGAGGGGAGTGATTTAAGCATTATTTTGCCGGCTAAGAACGAGGCCGCAGGGCTCAGCCTCGTGCTACCCGATTTAGTGAAAAGCTTTCCTGATGCGGAAATCATCGTGGTCAACGATGGATCCAAAGATGGCACGGTATCCGTCTGTGAAGACTACCAGGTCAAGCTCGTGAACCAGCCCTATGCCATGGGAAACGGCGCCGCGATCAAGGCCGGAGCGCGGGCTGCAAGAGGAGATATTCTCGTCTTTATGGACGCCGATGGCCAACACAAGCCGGGCGATATCCCCAAGCTTCTGCAAAAACTGGACGAGGGATTCGATATGGCGGTCGGTGCTCGTGACGGCAATTCACAGGCCAGCCTCGGCCGATGGTTTGCCAATTTCGGTTATAACCGCTTCGCGAGCTTGATCGTAGGGCGCCGGATCGATGACCTCACCTCCGGTTTCCGGGCCGTGAAAGCCAACCGATTCAGGGAATTTTTGCATTTGCTGCCAAACGGGTTTTCTTATCCGACGACCTCTACCATGGCCTTTTCCGCTCTGGCTATCCCGTCGGCTATGTTCCCATTCAAACCAAAAAACGCAGCGGGAAAAGCCATATCAAATGGGCGCGGGATGGTTTGCGTTTTCTCGTCATCGTGTTCAAGGTAGGCACCTTATACGTGCCTCTCAAGATCTTTCTGCCCTTTAGCGGGCTCAGTTTTGTAGCGGGAATCACCAATTACGCCTATACCTACATTACCGAGGGGCGATTCACCAACATGAGCGCAGTGCTTTTTATCGTGGCTATTGTGATCTTTTTGATGGGGCTTTTATCAGAGCAGATCACGATGCTGTTGTATCAGCGCTCGGATCCGAAGTGAGCTGACGTCAACATTAACGGGTGGCACGCCGTCTCAAAGTCCTTTTCGTGACGACTTCGTTCCCCATTTCCGCAGGTTCGAGCAGCGGGATCTTTGTCGCCCGCCTCGTCGAGAGCTTGTCGAAGCATATCGACATCACCGTCCTCACGCCAGCTAGCGATCGCCCCCACGATGTCGCTTTCAGCCACAATCCCAAGATCTTTCCCTCTGTGTATGCGCCCAAGGCATGGCAGCGTCTAGCACATCAGCCTGGAGGGATCCCCAAAGGGCTTAAGGAGCACCCTTGGTATTTTTTTCTCGTCCCTTCCTTTTGTCTGTCCATGTTTTTTGGCTGTCTGCGGCAGGCTAAAGGATCCGACCTTATCAACGCCAACTGGGCCATAACGGGTTGTATTGCGGGTTTGGCCGGAAAGCTCCTCGGCAAACCCGTGGTCACCACGCTAAGGGGGAGCGACTACAACCGGGCGAGAACATCGTGGTTGGAGCGCCGGATTTTGGGATTCTGTTTGCGCTTCAACCAGCGGATAGTAACCGTGAACATAGCAATGGCCAAGAGTCTGCAACGTCAGTTTCCGCGTTGGTCGCAAAAGATCACGGTTATAGAAAACGGTGTAGCAGACGCATTTCTCTCCCCGCCACTCGTCAAAAGCAAACAGACAGGTGAAGTTCCTCTGGAACTGCTGACCATCGGCAACCTTACGAGCAACAAAGATATTGCGACCGTCATACGGGCAATAAGCCAAGTGCAAGACGTTGCAAAGGTTCGCTTGACTGTCATCGGCGATGGTCCTGAAATGGGCACCCTGCGCCAGATGGCGGAAGAATACAAGGTCGCTCGTTTTGTGCATTTTATCGGAAGAATCTCTCCCGACCAGATCCCCTCGTTTTTGGTCAGTACCGATGCCGTTGTCATAGCGAGCCATAGTGAAGGTAGGCCTAACGTGTTAGTCGAAGCTATGGCGGCAGGCCGTGCCGTGATCGCGACGAACATCGACGGCATCATCGAGCTTATTGAGCACGGGAGAAACGGGCTATTGTTTGGCCCCGGAACGAGCTCCGAGCTGGCTGAACGTATTCAGAAACTTTTTATACAGCCGGAGCTCATAAGGAAGCTTGGGGACGCGGGGCGAGAATTTGCTAAAGGAAAAAATGGCTCCTCAGCAAAATTTGTGGGCAGATTCGGACTCGGGTAGTGCGCCAAGTGTGTGATATAGAGCGATTTCTATTGTTCTGAAGCTGGAATAGCCGTAGGCTTTTCTGGTGGTCAGTTTTAGCT
>JBOIEG010001155.1:0-2670 GCA_050740915.1 Gammaproteobacteria bacterium
GCGAAGGAAGGTCGCGTTCCGCCGGAGCGCAGGAACCGCAGTGTATATTGAAATACATGAGGATTCCGAGCACCGCCGGAACGCGAGATCCCGAGCGCAGTAGGTTTTTTCACAAACTCTGAGGTCGTGCCAGCGGAAATCCTCAATTCCTGCTCTTCGACAAGCCCGTTTCCAGGTGTTGTTATCCACCCCTTTAACGGGGTTACCCCGGTAGGTGAACACGTGCTTCGCATGATTGCCGATACAGCGTTGTAACACCATCAACGCGGCATCGTTTAGCGAAACAGGAAGATCTCGCTTGCCTTTGGCTTGATCCGCATATATCCATGCTGTCCGACGTTGCATGTCGATCTAGCTCCATTCCAGGCCAAGTACATTGCTTTGCCGCAATCCGGTCGCCAAGGCAAACTCCGCTGCGTCAGCAAGGTGTGCTGGAAGTTCGCTCAGAAGCCTTACCGCTTCCTCCCGAGTCAGCCATCGCACTCGCTTTTTCGGCTCAACGCGCATGCGTAGGACCGGTGCCTTGTCGATCCATCCCTATTCCCGCTCGGCTTTGCGAAAAATGGTGTGGAGGGTCGCCAGATAACGGTTGATCGTCCCTGACGCGCGGTCTCGCTTTTCCAGCATGATCCGATCAATTAAGTCTCGGCCTATGCTTTGGAGCGGACGTCCCTCCAAGTAAAGGTGTAACCATCTCAGGCGGGCCTTATCACCTCCGTGGTCACGTTTATGCTTGGTTTCCTCCAAAAAACGCAGGACCGCATCTTCCCAATGAAAAGTGGGACGTTCCCCCAGCCTCGACTGCCGCCAAAGGTTTGAGGCGAGCTGATCGTGAAATTCCTGTGCCTTCAACTTGTCGACAGTCCCAGTGCTTTTCTGCACTGACGACTGGCCGGGGATCGTGATCTTGACCCACCAGTATTGACTATCTTCGCGCTTGTAGAGTGACATGAAATATCCTCCTGTGGCTCTACTTGCGCCATCTGTCAGTTGCCAGCATAGTGGCCCCGGAGATAGACGACAAGATCCTCTTCAATAAAAATCCAACTTTTTTTTTGCGGGCTTGGCGCCGGGGATCCTCCCTAGCTTGGCCTGCTCCCGTAGTCATTCTGCATGGCAGTGCAGAAACTCAGCGGCTTCTGTGAGGTTAAGGGTTTTCATTGCCTTTCGCGTAAAGCTCCGCATCCAGGAACACGGTGTCCTTTGCACATTCCACCTGGTCACTATTCCCATGCGCAGCGTCGAGCATGCACATGTCATAGGCGATCATCTCGTGATGTTGCGCTGGGTAATGTCCCGGTGGGTGTACTGGCGGGTCTGCATCCGCCCTTCGAAATAGACATAAGAGCCTTTCTTGAGGTATTGGGAGACGATCTCGGCCAGCCGCCCGAAACACGCCACCTGGTGCCACTCGGTGCGTTGCTGGCGCTCACCGGAGGCTCTCTCTTTCCAATACTCGTTGGTCGCTACCCGCAGAGTGGCCACCGCCGTGCCGTTGTTCGGGGTATGCCGCAGCTCCGGATCGGCGCCTAACCAACCAATCAACAGTGTTTTTTTTCAGCGATCGTTTACTCATTCTCATCTCCGTTATTTGGCTATACATCCAGCGAAGGCATGTGGCCTTCCGTCAAGGTCTGTTGCTGAGGCCTTGATGGAAAGCGCCTTTCGCGTGCTAGCGCTTCGGTCGCATCGAAGCTCTTGCCTACCGCGGCATGGAACCGGGGATAATTCCGACTTGAGGATCAACGGTGATCCGCACGCTGGAAACCGAACGCCTATACCGCGCCGCCTGAGCGCGACGTACTGCGGTATTTCCCTGTCATCGACCAAAATCGGCCGTGTCAGGACAGGTAAAAGGTGCCCTGGTTCTGTGAGTAGGCGTGCTTATGCTTGCAGCAACGGTCTTTACAGCCGTCGCCTGCGTAGCAGCACGCTGGTTTGAGGGTTGTTGTTGTGTGGCTCAGATGTGGACCCGGCAAACACACGGCCCCTGTGAGGCAGGCCCCGGCAGGGTGGACAACAACGTTTGGATCGACAGGCTCACGCCCGCGCGCCCCTGCCCAATCCGGGAGGCGCTTCACCGCTCAGTAACCGCAGCGGCGGCGGTTGAAGGCGGCCTTCTTCCAGACCCCGAGCTCAGGATCTGGAAGAAGGCACCTTCATCGAAGAGGCCTTAGCGGTTTTAGATAACCGCTTGGTTCCAAGATACCGTCTTACGACAGTATATCGTCGTCCCAGTCCGGATCGACTTGCGATCCTTCTGGAGACTCCGATTGGCTTTCAGGAGGAACGGTCTCGCCGTTCTTCCTGCTATCCAGCATACGCAGCTCGCGTGCGATGACTTCCGTCACAGAATGCTCGGTGCCATCGCGATCGGCATAGTGCCGCGTATTCAATCGGCCCTCCAGATAAACCAGAGAGCCCTTTGCTAATGTAGTGTCCCTTAAATAACTTTACAGACTTTCCAGTGATTGCTATGGTCTCGCTCATGCCGAACACCAGCGTGACGATCAAGTTGCAGCCGGCTGAACGCACGCAGCTGAAGACATGGGGATCCGCACATGGAACTCCGCAACAGGTGGCGCTGCGCTGCCGGGTTATCTTGGGCGCCCTGGCGGGTCAGAACAATGTGTCGATCGCCGAAGAACTCGGCGTAAGCCGGCCCACCGT
>JBOIEG010001156.1:0-4226 GCA_050740915.1 Gammaproteobacteria bacterium
TCCAGTTTCACACGTTCGATCGACTGCCCGGTGTGTTTAGCTAAGATTTCAGTCAAACGCTCTCTCGCTTTCAGGATTTCTCTGGCATGGATGTCGATATCCGACGCCTGACCTTGAAACCCACCCAACGGTTGATGAATCAGGATCCGAGAATGTGGCAAACAGTTGCGTTTGCCCTTCGCTCCCCCGGCGAGCAGCAGAGCGCCCATGCTGGCCGCCTGACCGACACACATCGTGCTAACTTCTGGTTTAATGAATTGCATAGTATCGTATATGGCTAATCCTGCTGAAACCGAGCCCCCCGGCGAGTTGACGTACAGATGAATATCTTTGTCCGGGTTCTCGGACTCCAAAAACAGCAACTGCGCAACGATCAGGTTGGCCACGCTGTCATCTACCGGACCCACCAGAAACACCACGCGCTCTTTTAATAATCGAGAATAGATATCGTACGCGCGCTCACCGCGGGCAGACTGCTCCACGACGATGGGGACCAGATTCAGGGCGCGAATGTTGTCTTGCGCTTGGGGTAATTCGGGCATTTTAGGTGGTTATTGGGGTTTGATGTTCAGGATTCATTAGGGCGTCAAACGGCAACGGCACTTCCGCGACTCGAGCTTTGCTGAGCGTCCAAGCAACTGCCTCCTGTTCAAGCACCGCATTTTTCACCCCGGTCAGGCGATTTTCGTCCTCATAGTACCATTTTATAACAGCTTGAGGATGTTGGTAGTTGGCTGCAATCGCCTCCACGCTTTGGCGCATTCTTGCAGGATCTGCCTTCAATCCATTTTGACGCACGATTTCAATCAGAATTAAGCCAAGCGCTAAGCGCTGCCTAGCCTCTTGCGCATAGGTCTCCTCCGAGAGCTTTGGCAATTTTTCCCTCGGCAAGCCATGTGCCAGCAGATCTTTCTTCCTTTGCTCGACTAGACGCCGAGACTCCTCGCTAAGCAGTCCTTTGGGCAATTCCACTGAATTCGCTCGCAACAAAGCTTCCAAGACATTTTGTTTGATGCGGTTCCGGATAGCACTGTCTCGCTCTCTCTCCATAGTCTTCCTGACGTCACCTCTAAAGGCCTCGAGGCTGTTTTCGCCTATTCCCAGTTTGGTAAAAAACGGGGCTTCTAACTCAGGCAACTTTCCTTCCAAGACTTGATTGACTTTGACTGAAAAGCGAACAGGTTTGCCGGCCAATTCCGGCTTGGCGTATTTTTCGGGGAAACGCAGCTCCAGATCGAATTCATCGGAAACGCCATGCCCTTTCAAACCGTCCTCAAATCCATCCAGTAAGATGGACGAGCCGATTAGGACCTCAAAACCGTTGGCTTGACCTCCCTCCATGAGTTCGTCATCGACAAAGCCCGCAAAATCAAGATTAACCTTGTCACCCTGTGACGCGGTGCGCTCCACTGGCACCCAATCCCGGTTCTCATACCGCAGCCTTTCGATCATGGCGTCGACGTCGATCTCGGTGATCTCGGTCGCTGGTCGCGTTATTTCGAGTTTTTCCACCTCACCTAGATTAATCTGGGGATAGATTTCAAACGTCGCTGTGTAACTCAGTCCCTTACCCGGTGAGCTTTGCGCAGGTTCGATCCGAGCGCGCCCTGCCACCGCGAGATTTTCGGCTAACACGGCTTCTTGAAAACTCGATTGCATCAGGTGTTCCATTACCTCATAGCGAACCTGACCGCCGTAGCGACGTTCGATGACCTTGACGGGTACCTTACCCGGGCGAAAGCCATCGACGCGCGTCTGCTTGGACAAGGAGCTTAAACGCGATTGAACCTCCGCCTTTACCTGTTCCTCCGGGACTTCCACCGTCATGCGGCATTCTAAATCGCCAGTGTGCTCAACGGATACCTGCATTGTCGACCCACCTGCTACAAACGGGGGCTTAGTGAAAGCCAGAGCTGGTTGCTGCCAGTGAATTGGTGCGAAAGGAGAGACTCGAACTCTCACGGGTTTCCCCACTGGCACCTAAAACCAGCGCGTCTACCGATTCCGCCACTTTCGCGCCGCTCGCGCTGCAACCCAGGTTCTGCCTCACGGGTCCATACGGCGACAGTGTTACCATTATATTAGCCAATTCTTAGGCGTAAAAGCTCGTTCACGACATTCTTATAGACCATAGATTGGGAGCGAGCCTTACCGGACTTCCGCCGCTTTCGTTTCCACTGCTGGCTCTTCGGCGGCTTTCTCAGGTTCTGCCGTCTTCCCGCTTTCGCTGCCAGCGTCCGCAGATGGCGCGCCGAATTTCTCTACCCCGTCTATGCTTAAGCTCGTCAAACCTTTGTCTTTGTGGTAGTTGCATACGATAGAATCGAACTCCTTGCCGTTACCCTGCCAGGTCAATGTAGTCGCGGTACCCATCGGATCCGTTTCTGCCTGAGTCGGATAGCCGATTTCCGACGATAAGTGGTCTCTTATGTTCTTCGTGCACGTCTCGCGCGCGAAATCCACGGTAATCTGGCGTGCCCCCATGTAGACCATGCTTTGCTTTTCTTGCTTTTCTTCCGCGGACTCCTCGCTAGACGTCACGATAAACCCGACGACTACCACAAACATACTGCCGAGCACGATTTTCGTCACGGCGCTCATTTCCTGAATGTATTGCGCGATATTCATCGTCGATCCTTTTCTTGCTTCATTTGAGATCGAGTCTGGCAATAGTAGAGAAAGTTTGCGGCGAAAGCCATACGGGCGTGTCATGGTGGCGTACTGATTGGCCCAACGCCGATCGCTCAGTGGTCGTTCGGGGTTTTGGACCCCACGCGGTACCCAGCTAAACCCGAATCAACACCCTTTTTTCTAGGGCGTAGCGGAAGACCGATTTCGCAAGCGCGCACCGACACGGGCCGACAGGTTTTTGACGACTATCCCTCTTTGGCGTTGTCGGCGTAAGGGCTCGTTACAAAAATATCAATAAAACACAATAGGTTATTGTGCTGGCCCCGTTTGTCAGAGCGGATGGCATATTGGTTGCCCACGCCTCCCAAAGCACAAGCATTTTGTGCCAGGCGCGTTCGCCGGGGCCGCCCTGATGGCCCTCCATGGGGTCGTGGGCTGGCATGTTTGGCGCTGCCTGATGAGCAAGCTTTCTATTTTGAGCGAACTAAGGAGGACACACTACGATGTCAAGCATACTCGCTGTGGATGACTCGGCTTCCATGCGAAAGATGGTGTCATTCACCTTGGAGCAGGCCGGGTTCGAGGTAGTCCAAGCCTCAGACGGACAAGAGGCATTACGCGTTGCTGGGGAAAAGGCAGTGGACCTCGTGCTAACGGATGTCCATATGCCGGGCATGGACGGCATCAAGTTGATCAAGGCCTTACGCGCCTTGCCCGACTACCGGCACACGCCCATCCTTACCCTGACGACGGAGTCCAGTGCGGGAAAAAAAGCCCAGGCCAAGACCGCTGGCGCCACGGGGTGGATCGTAAAGCCCTTCATGCCAGATAAGTTGAGCGGCACGATAAAAATGCTTCTCGGCTGATGTTCCTTCGTAGCTCGCAAGCTCGCTGACGGTTTGAATTGAAGAGGGGAGGAGTCATCCATGTCCATGGATCTAAGCGAATTTTTAGCAGTATTTTTCGAAGAGTGCTACGAAGGCCTCGGTGTAATGGAATCAGGCTTGCTACAGCTCGATGCGGGATGCACCGACGCCGAGGCCATCAACACCATCTTCCGAGCCGCTCATTCCATAAAGGGCGGCAGTGCCACGTTCGGCTTAAACGAGATCCCGCAGTTTACCTACGTCCTGGAGGCGCTTCTTGATCAGATGCGAGATGGGCGCCGTGCGGTAACGCGGGATGCTATCGACCTACTGCTTGAGTCCGTAGACTGCTTGCGGGAGATGGTCGATGGCACGAAGGCCGGTACGAAGCTCAACGCCGAACGGATCGCCGCGGCTCAAAGTCGGCTGGAAAGCATGTTAAGCCCCGCGGATTCAGCTCCCGAGCCAATAACTCACCCGACGATCAAAGAAGAACTCCCTGGAGATAAATCCAATCTATCGTGCTGGCAAATTTTCTTCCGGCCGCATTCCCACATGCTGCAAAGCGGCAACGATCCCTACCGCCTGTTTCGTGAGCTTGCGACCCTAGGAGCCTGTCGGACTTAAGGCGGAACTTTTGATGTGCAAACCGATCGGATCGGCAATGGATTCAATGAGCGAACGTGCATGAGCCACTTCCGTCAATGCGATCGTGACACACCCTACCTG
>JBOIEG010001157.1:0-2618 GCA_050740915.1 Gammaproteobacteria bacterium
CCTGTTGCGGAGTTCCGTGTGCGGATCCCCATGTCTCCAGCGGCGTGCGTTCAGCCGGCTGCAACTTGATCGCCACGCGGGTGTTCGGCATGAGCGAGACCATAGCAATCACTGGAAAGTCTGTAAAGTTATTAAAGGGACACTACACTAGTCAGCGGCGGGCAGCTCGTGTCGCGATCGAGCCGGATCTGGATCGATACCGATGCGGCCTGCGGCGCGACCCCGACGACGGATCCCGACGATTGCCTGGCCATTGTCTGGCTCGCCGCGAAGGGCCACAACATCGTGGGCATCTCGACCAGCTACGGAAATGCCAGCGCCGATATCGTCGAGCGCACGACCGAAGCGCTCGTTGCCACAATGGGGAACGGCGGGCTCCCGCGAATTCCCGTCTGGCGCGGCGCGGCAGGTCCTCTCGCGATTCTCGCCTTGGGGCCTCCGACCAATGTAGCCGCAGCCCTCGAGGGCCGGCCCGATCTGCGACGCAACGTCGCCCGGCTCATTGCGGTGATGGGTCACAGGCCGGGGCACATCTTCCATCCATCCGAGGGATCAGGGCGCGGCATGTTGCTGGGGCATGGCCCCATCTTTCGGGACCTGAACTTTGCCAAGGACGAGGTCGCCGCACGATCGGTTTTGCGCATGCGCCTGCCGGTGACGCTGGTCTCGTACGACGCGGCGCGGCAGGTTCGGATCACGGCCGACGATCTCGACAGGCTGACCCGCCTGGGACCGGCGTTCGCGTGGGTAGCCAGCAGAGCCCGCGGGTGGCTCGATTACTGGCATGTCGACATCGGCCAGCCCGGTTTCAGCCCATTCGACTGGGTAGCCGCTGCATACGTGGTGGAGCCCGACCTGTTCGGCTGCGCTGTGACAAACGCCTGGATTGCGGACGAGTGGGCGTTCTGGCTCTACCCCCGTCCAAGCCTGCTGGTCGGTCCGGCGACCCCAGTGAACGTCACTGTAAAGGCCGAAGTTATCTATTGTCCACAGGCCAACCCGTCACTTCACGGCTATCTCCTGACCGGTGAAACGCCGTTCGTCCCCGGCTTTTGGGACCGCCGCGGCTGGGGATTCGGCCTGTCCATCATCACCAGGCACGACGATGTGGCGGCCATCCCCGGATGGTTCGGCTGGGACGGCGGCTTGGGCACGTCCGGGTAATCGGACCTCAAGCAGGAAATGATCGGGATCCTGATGACCCAGCGCCTCATGGATCCGATCCTCCTCGTGTCGTTCTCGATTTCTGCACCTCGGCCTACCAGGCGATCGACGACTAGAAAAGTTCGCTCGATGTGTCGATTTCACGGGGCCTCGTTCGACTTACAGATAGGGTGCGGGGCTTTGCCGCGGATGGACCACGCGGAAGCCCTGCTCCGAACCTGAAACCAGAAGGAGATATGACGATGCGATTCATGATTTTGGTTAAAGCCGACAAGAACTCAGAGGAGGGCGTCATGCCGAGCGAGATGCTCCTCGCCGAGATGGGGAAGTACAACGAAGAGCTGGCGAAGGCCGGTGTGCTACTTGCGGGCGAAGGGCTCCATCCGAGCTCGAAGGGCGCGCGCGTCAGGTTTTCCGGAGCGAAGCGGACCGTGATCGACGGGCCCTTCGCGGAAACGAAGGAGTTGATCGCTGGCTTCTGGCTCTGGCAGGTGAAGTCGAAGGAAGAAGCGATCGAGTGGCTCAAGCGCGCCCCGTTCGGTGAGACCGAGGTCGAGATTCGCCAGGTGTTCGAGGCGGAGGACTTCGGTCCCGCGTTCACGCCCGAGCTCCGGGAGCAAGAGGAGCGCCTGCGCGCGAGGGTGGCTGAGAAACGCTAGCTGCGGCGCCCCTGCGCGCACGAAGAAGTCGGAGGAACGGGCTCATATCCGCGGCGGCGAGGCGATGATCGGTAAGGACTTCGAGGCTGGTCTTGCCAACCTGAAGGGCGTCGCTGAAAAGTGAATGCCACACACACTCTCGATTCCGCGCTCTTCCGTCAGCGCAGCCGAACACTGTTTGAATAGGAGAGCGCGATGAAATACCTGTGCCTGATTTGTGCCGAAACCGAGATCTTCGCCGCCATCGACGCCGTCGAACATGACATCGGCTCCCTCGCGTGCCCCACCTTCGCGGACCTCACAGCGCACTTCGGCAGGGTTTACGGCGGCTTTTGGCGCATCGCCGCCGGCATCGCCGGGTTCGATGATCGTGCCACGCCGGATCGCATCGCGGATCTCGGGATCGCCGTCGATCTGAGCCAGTCATTACAGGACGTGCGGATAGACGCCGCCCGCGGCCGCGCCGCCCTGCCCGCCGCCGAGCTTAGCGCGCACGGGATCGATCCCTACGATCTATCCAGCCCGCAAGCGCCGAGGGGCTTGCGCCCTATGCTTGCCGTACACATCGAGCGGCTGCGTGGCTTGCTCTCCGATGGCATCGCGCGGGTACCGGCGCTCGATCGCATGCGCCAGTTGAACACCGTGGTGATTGCGAATTTGCTCTTGGTGACCCTAGGAGCCTGTCGGACTTAAGGCGGAACTTTTGATGTGCAAACCGATCGGATCGGCAATGGATTCAATGAGCGAACGTGCATGAGCCACTTCCGTCAATGCGATCGTGACACACCCTACCTG
>JBOIEG010001158.1:0-1217 GCA_050740915.1 Gammaproteobacteria bacterium
GTCGAGGACATCATCAAGAAGATCGAGCGGGCGCGGGTCAAGATGGAGCAGATCAAGCCCAGATCCACCCTGCCCCGAGGGAAAAAGAAGGCGGCTTAACTGTAAAGTTATTTAAGGGACACTACAAGAGAAGCGCTGCAGATGCCAATTGCTGGAGGCTGCTTTGACTACGGCTACGCTAACTGACGTTTTGGTGGTTGGTGCAGGGCTCGCTGGATTGTATGCCGCGCGATTGCTGCGACACGCGGGACTCACGGTCGCCGTGCTCGAGGCGCGTGATCGGGTAGGAGGACGGGCATGGAGCCACCGTTTGGCCGATCGTTCTTACGTCGATTTGGGGGCCCAGTGGATCGGGCCTGGGCAACAGCGCATGTATGCGCTGGCGCGTGAGTTTGGCCTCGCGACCATTGTGACGCACACGCAAGGCGACGCGGTGGTCGAGGTGGACGGACGCCTCCGACGCACGACGGGGGCGACTCCGCTGATTTCATGGTCAGCGAAGCTCGACGCTCTCCAATTCAGCTGGAGGCTTCGCCGCATCGTCAACCAGCTCTCCGCCACCGAACCGTGGAGGTATCCGGGAGCACGCCGATTGGACAGCGCCTCCTTCGCCGCATGGCTGAAAGCGAATACCCTTTCTGAAGAGGCACGGCTCTACTGGCGTTACCTCGTGGAGTCTGGAATGTGCGCCGGCTCCGAGGAATTTTCGCCGCTTGAGGTATTGCAGCAGATTGCATCGATCGGGGGGCTGGGACCTCTGGAAACCGCTGAGCAGGTGTTCTTTGAAGGCGGCACCCAGACCATCGCGCAGCGCCTGGCGGGTGAGCTGCGCGACTGTGTGCACCTTCTCGCGCCGGTGCGGGTGCTACGGGATGATGGTCAATCGGTCCGGGCGATCACGGAGCAGGGCGAGTTCCACGGACAGCGCGTTATCTTGGCCGTACCTCCTCAGCTGATCGTGTCCTTCCGGTAAGCCTGCATGAATTCCGCTGAGGTTCTTGATATCGTCAGTTGCCGCCTTAGGAGTGCAGGAAGGACAGCTGATGGTAGCCGCAAAGATACGGGCGGGTACACCCGCACATGCCGATCCCCTCGAGCAGATTCATCGGCGCTTCGAGGGCTGGCGCAGGACTCGCGAGCGTCTCTCGCCCATCCCTGAGGCGCTGTGGGCTTCGGCGGTGGGATTGGCCAGAGAGCATGGCCTCCACAAGACCGCG
>JBOIEG010001159.1:0-13063 GCA_050740915.1 Gammaproteobacteria bacterium
GCGAAGGAAGGTCGCGTTCCGCCGGAGCGCAGGAACCGCAGTGTATATTGAAATACATGAGGATTCCGAGCACCGCCGGAACGCGAGATCCCGAGCGCAGTAGGTTTTTTCACAAACTCTGAGGGGATAATAACAGAAGATGAGCCTAAACAGAGGCAGGCTCGAGGTAGATCATAAGGTTTTGGCCGGGCTGGATCTGATAGCGCCCGCTAAGCCGATTCCATTGGCAAAGTTCTGCGAGCGACACTCCGAAGCGGTGCGCGATGGACCACAAGGAATCTCCTTTTTTCACGCGATAACGAAATTGCTGATGTACAAGATGCGCCGCGTTTTTACCGCTGGTTTTAAAGAAAGGTAACGCTTCTGCAGGCTCTGCGTTTTTCGCCAGGATCACGAGCTTACGGTAAGTTGATAAGGGATGCACAGGAGACAACTTGTTCCAGACGCAGATCTGATCAACGCTTGTATCGTATCGCTCGGCGATACGCCACAAGGTTTCACCCTTCTGCACGACGTGGAATCGTTTTCTCCCTTGCGCTGGCTTTTCATCCCCGCTTCGCTTAAGACCAGGCAGCCATAACGGCAGTCCGACGGGAATCATATCGCCAGAAAGGCGGTTTAGCCTTTTCAGCATCAGGACCGAGGTGCCATATCGATGCGCTATGTGTGCCAGCGTTTCCTCTCTGCGAACCCTATGACGGATCTGATCCGACTGGCGGTTTTGTGAAGGCTCGGCTCGAGGCAGCGAAAGGCGGGCAAGTTTTTTCGCTAAACCGGAGGCTTTTGGTCTTGGGACCAGGATGATGTGAGGCCCGTTTGGGCCGGTAACCCAGTTCTTGAACCCCGGGTTGTAGGCTCTTAGTTGTTTCTCCGAGAGTTCAGCGAGTTGCGCCGCTTGACGCAGATCCAACCGTTTGCTGGCCTTAACCTGGGTGAGGACGGATTTATTCGGGATCGGTTTGAGTCGAAGATCGTATTCTGCCGGCTTTTGCACGATGGATGAAAGCGCCAACAGATTCGGCACGTAATGCCTGGTTTCGCTCGGCAGATTAAGAGACCAAAAATCGGTTGCTCTACCGGCGTTCCGATTGCGTTCAATGGCTTTAGCGACATGCGCTTCACCGCAATTGTAGGCAGCCAGGGCTAACAACCAATCTCCGTCAAATTGATCGTGCAAATTTTTCAAATAATCCAATGCCGCTTGTGTTGACGCGAGAACGTCGCGGCGCCCGTCATACCATTTGTTTTGCTCTAACCCAAAGCGAGTACCGGTTGACGGGATAAACTGCCATAATCCCGCTGCGTGATGGTGCGAATAGGCGAGCGGTTGATAAGCGCTCTCCACGATGGGCAGCAGTGCCAAGTCCAGTGGCATGTCTTGCTCGTCTATTTCTTCGACGATGAGGTGCAGAAAGGGATCGGCGCGCTCGGCTACGCGATCGAGATGGGATCGATGCTGCTGATACCATTTTATCTTTGCGTCGACCAGCCGATGATCGATATCCGCGAACTCGATACCGTTGCCTATACGGTGCCACAGGTTTTTTGAATGCGTGCCCTTTAATTTGTTTTCCGCAGCCCGCTTTTTGCGGATGTTGACGATCAGTGGTTCAGCGAGATCGGAAGCTTGGATCTCTGAGTTTGGCCGCGAAAGCGTATCGCTTGGGACTGGAATGGGGACACGGGCGACGGGGCCGGCACGAGGTATCTCCGATTTTTTCCGGACCGGGACACCGCTACAACCGAACAGCAGAAAACACAGTAAGGTTATAATTATTTCGCGGTAAAGGCCGCGTTCTCCCCTGTGCATCTTGGAATACTAAGGGCTTAAGCGCTCTGCGTCAAGTTTCGCGGGTAGCGAATCCAGACGCGATCTGATGTGATTAAGAGCGTTAGGTTTACCCTCAAAAAGGCACTTGCTTATAATGGCGAGCGAAATTCTTATCGAGCACAGCGGTTTTCCGGTGGCGACAAAACATGGGCACTTCGATAAATTGCTTCCCTAAAATTCATCGAGGTGCGAAGCAAAACGCGTAGTTTTTGCTTTGCCCCATGGACCCATGTTCTCACGTCCCTGTGAAGGTGGGCATTCCGAACTAATCGAAGTGCCCCCATAGAGGTCCACAAGGTTAAGTGGCGGAGATCGATCGCGCTATTGTCGAGCTTTACACGGACGGCGCTTGTCGTGGCAACCCCGGTGTCGGAGGATGGGGGGTGCTGCTGCGTTACCGGGAGCGGGAAAAAACCTTGTCTGGCGGGGAACCGCAAACGACCAACAATCGAATGGAATTGATAGCGGCGATCAAGGGCTTAGAGGTTTTGAACCGGCCCTGTCGCGTGCGTCTGACAACCGACTCGCAATACCTGCAAAAAGGGCTGACGCAATGGCTCCCTATCTGGAAACAAAGAGGCTGGAGAACGGCCGATAAGAAGCCGATTAAGAATGTGGACCTGTGGCAGAGGCTGGATAAACTCTCAGGACGTCACGCGGTGCAGTGGCAGTGGGTCAAAGGCCATGCCGGTCACCCTGGAAACGAAACAGCAGATGCCTTAGCGAAGGAGGGGATGGCGGGGATCTTAAGAGCGATGTCAGGCGTGCAGCCTTGACGGTGCGCGGTCTCTGGCTGATATGCGGCAGCTTGTTTTAGATACCGAGACCACCGGGCTCGATCCGTCTGAAGGGCACCGTATCATTGAGATTGGGTGCGTAGAGATCGTTGACCGCCGAATCACCGAGCGACGTTATCATCAATATATCTCTCCCGACAGGGACATAGAAGAAGGCGCCCTGGCGGTCCACGGCATCACCATGGACTTTCTCAAAGGATGCCCACGGTTCGATGCAATCGTGGAGGAGTTTCTGGATTTTGTCCGCGGCGCCGCCGTCATCGTGCACAATGCCGCCTTTGACGTCGCGTTTATAAACCACGAACTAACGCGTTCGGAACCGGAGCGAGGTGTTCTACAAGACTATTGCACCATTTCAGATTCGCTTGATCTCGCACGCGAATTACATCCTGGTCAAAAAAACAGTTTAGACGCCCTGTGCAGCCGCTACCGTATCGACAATTCAAAGCGTGAGCTCCACGGCGCGCTATTAGACGCTGGGCTATTGGCCGAGGTCTACCTCGCCATGACGGGGGGGCAAGCTAGCTTACTGTTACCGATTGACATCGGCTTGTCGGATGCGCGAACGACGGTACGCGCCAGATTAAAGCGCGAGCGGTTTCAACTGGCAATCGTCCGGCCTAGCGAGGAAGAGCTGCTGGCCCACAAGCGACGCCTGGAAGCGATAGACCGGGCGAGTGGTGGAAACTGCCTTTGGAAACATCTGGAGGCAGGGCAAAACCGAAGCTAAACGAGGTGCCTGTGGCGCTAAGCTGAGAATATGCAAAAGGGGAAGTACCATTCTCTTAAGAAGGGTGAAAATTTTGGTAATGCCCCGGTAAAAAGGGGGGTGAGCTTGTTCTCGTAAGGCGTAGCATGGCGATCGGGAGACCGGAAATGGTTTCACTTTTGGCTGCGTGCTGAATGAGTACGAGGCAGGGCGTTCCCTGTCCTTAATGAGCTGGCATGGCGATTGTCAAAACAGGAATGAACCCGACGACAAGTCTCGGTGCAGCGCCTGTGCCGACACCCCTTATGTTTCCCTGGGACGAAATCCGGCTAATCGGGGCCGCATCGGCGATCGGCGCGGTCGATAAAGGCTGCGCTACCGCACCCGATGTGCTAAAAAGGCTGCCGCTCGAGCGTATTTTGGCCCAATATGGGCTTAACGCGAAATGGGAAGCCATAATCAGGCCCGAGAAAATTAAGCAATGCAAGCCGCAACCTTCGGTAGTGAAAGCGTTTTTAGTCGATCTCGCCAATACAGTGGCTAATGTCTTAGTGCGCGGCTGTCGTTTCGCCGTGGTGGGTGGCGACCATTCTTGTGCCATTGGAACCTGGAGTGGAGCGGCCGCTGCGTTGCGGCAGCGCGGCCCGTTGGGCTTGTTGTGGGTGGACGCCCACATGGATAGCCACACACCCGACACCAGCCCAAGCGGGGCACTGCATGGGATGCCGTTGGCTTGCCTGCTGGGTTATGGGGAGCGCGAGTTGACTGAGATCGCTTATCCTGCGCCGAAGCTGCAACCGCAACATGTGTGCATCGTTGGTGTGCGTAGCTTTGAAGAAGGGGAGGCCCGTTTGCTGGAACTGTTAGGCGTTCGAGTCTTCTTCATGCAAGAAGTGCAGCGCATGGGCCTTGAGGCGGTTATGCAAAAGGCATTGGAAATCGTAAGCCAGGAAACGGCTGCTTTTGGGATCAGCATCGATCTAGACGCTATTGACCCCCTGGACGCTCCGGGGGTCGGGAGTCCCGCACCGCTGGGCGTAGCCGGCCGCGCTTTGGTTGAGTGTATGGGCATGGTCGCGCAGCAGCCCAAGCTCGTAGGGCTAGAAGTCACTGAATTCAATCCCCTACGCGACATTAACAAGAAAACGGCGAAACTGGTCTGCGACTTGTTAGCCGCCGGTTTTCGCTTGCCGCGCAGAGTGCCTCCGCTGCCCGACGTCTCGTCATAAATCCATCATCAAGCCGCCCTTGCCACCTTGCCGAGGCCCAGCAGTTTCATCCGGTAGCGCAGGCACCGCGATATGGCCGAGCACCTTGCCGGCCGCATTCTTCATCGGCACGCCCAGGTAACTGTCGGCGCCGATCTATTGCAGCCAGAGATCCTGCGGGAACAGCGCCTGCAAATGGGTCCGTGTGGCGCACACATTTCCGGCCGCTACGCGCTGGCAGGGCGTGCCGGGGAAGCGGTAACTGAATCCCTGACCGAACCCGGATCCCTCCCAATACGCGAGAGAGCGCGTTTCCATCGCGTTGAGGGTCTCGGTGACGAAGGCGTAGCGGGCATGCAGCGCCTGTGCGGCGTGTCGGGCCAGCGAGCGGAAAGACTGTTCGCCCGTGGCAGCAGCCGTGCCTTCGGTGAGCACGCGCAGGATTTCGAAAGACGAACTGGTTTGCTGCATGGTTTGTCGGGACCCGCAAAGCAAGACTGGAGGATCAGTTTACGCGCTAATTGTTTCACCGGCTCCCATCGAGGCTCGCACAAATGACTAACATGAACGGTCATTCAATGACCACACCGGCTCCCGGATCTTACCGCCACGACTTTGTGTGCGGGCGTTAAGGAAAGTTACCTCGCTCTTGCTTATACAACCCGTGATTGACATGTGATCAACATGAATGTATGTTTTCCACATGAGTAAGATGATTCAACTTCGTAACGTCCCCGATCATGTCCACCGTCTGCTCAAGATGCGTGCCGCGGAAGCGGGCATGAGTCTATCCGAATTCCTGGTCCGGGAAGTTTCTCGGATCGCGGATCGCCCTTCGCTCGATGAGATCCTCAAACGCCTCCAAGGCCGGGAACCTATAAGCCCTTCCGAAACCTCAGCAAGCGCTGTTCGTGCTGAGAGAGAAGCGCGCTTTTGATCGTGCTCGATGCCTCGGCAGTCGTCGATCTCATTCTGGATATACGACCGTACTCGGAAGTTATTTCTCAACGCATTATCGGTGAAGCGCGGGCACTCTACGCGCCGTATCTCCTTGATGTGGAAGTAGGGCAAGTGCTGCGGCGCTGGGTTCTACGAGAACAACTCTCTGTGGATCGAGCGCTGGTTGCGATGGAGGACTTCTGGGCATTACCCATCTGCCGTTATCCTCATAGGCCGCTGCTCGAACGTGCCTTCGGGTTGCGAGATAATGTGACAATTTATGATGCTCTTTACGTCGTCTTAGCGGAAGGACTCGATGCGCCGCTGTTGACCCGAGACCAGGCCCTTGCCAATATACCGGGCACATTCGCTAAGATAGAGCTAATACCCAATTGAGGGCACTTCGATAAATTGCAATTTATCGAAGTGCAAAGCAAAAAGCGTGGTTTTTACTTTGCTCCATTGGTCAATCACTTAAGGCGTGATTGACCAATGCCCTCACGGCCCTGTGAGGACGGGCACTCCGAATTAATCGAATTGCCCTAGGAGCCTGTCGGACTTAGGGGATCGTAGCGAGGCGCGGGGGAAATCGAGGATAGTTTTTCGATCATTTGAGGCGAATAGCGAGTGCTATTTAACGAAAATGATCGGAAAATGGACCGATTTCCCACCGCCGTAGTAGATTCATCCTAAGTCCGACAGTCTCCTAGACAAGCACGCGTCAGCGTAGCCCTCTTCGTCGTGAGAGCGTTGGCTACCTTGCCCGTGCTGACCCACCGCTTGGACCGCAATGGTCTATCCTTATTCTGGAAGTTCCTATCAAAAGACGAAGAGGGAGCTTTACAAATCCGCGGGAGTCTAACCAGTTTGCTTCGGCTGCGAGCGGCTTGCGACGCAACACCACAACATGGATCTCCATGGATCTCCTATGAAATGGCGCTTACAGTGCTGGTTAGCCTTAGCCGCGGGCGGCGCGGTTGGGGCCCTGACCGCCCTTAGCGTGATTGAACTACAAACCTCTGAATTCCAAGCATCAAAGCTTGCTGCTTTTACCCGAAAGCTCCAGTTCACGCCTAAACCTGGGTCGAGCTCAGCCATCCGCTTCCCGGCGGCGGGTCCTTACGATAAGCGACTGGGCTACAGCGAGTTACCGCGCTTCCTGAAGCGGTTGCACGACACAGAATTTCAGATCGAATCCCAGGCGCGGTTTTCCCCTGCCTTGTTAAGGGTGGCGAAGTGGGGATTGTTTCCGGCTTACCGGGAGAAAGACCAGGCTGGCTTGCAGGTACTCGATCGCAGCGGTGATAGGCTTTTTTTCCATGTCTACCCACAGCACGTATATAAAGAATTCAATGCCATTCCCCTGCTTGTCGTGGGCACCTTGTTGGCGATTGAGAACCGCGAGCTATTGGACCCACGCTATCCAAAGCGAAACCCCGCCGTGGAGTGGGATAGGCTGTTCAAAGCCGCTCTGGAATATCCACAATGGGTCTTGCACAACGACGCAAAAGGACCCGGTGGCAGCACCCTTGCCACGCAACTCGAAAAAGCACGGCATAGCCCCGAGGGCCTGACCAAATCGCCGTGGGAGAAGCTGCGTCAGATGGCTTCCGCCAGTCTACGCGCCTATTTAGATGGGGAAGAGACACTCGAGGCACGAAAACAGGTAGTCGTGCACTATCTCAACTCATTGCCGTTAGCCGCCGTCCCTGGGCAGGGCGAGGTCATCGGTCTTGCGGCCGGTTTAGACGCCTGGTTTGGAGCGGATTTCCTTACAGTAAACCGGCTCCTCGGCGCCAAAACCCAAGACGTCGATATCAGCGCTCGGGCCTTGGCTTACAAGCAAGTGCTTTGTCTGCTGCTGGCACAGCGCCGACCGACGGATTTCTTGGTAAAGAGCTCGCGCGCCCTGATCAAGCTCACCGATGCTTATCTCCGATTGCTCGCGAAAGAGCGCCTGATCAGCTTCCGGCTTCGCGACGCGGCGCTTGCCATACCCTTGCGCCTTGAGGGTTCGGTGCGCACCAATGGCGGAGGGTTTGGGCCCGGCCGCAAGGTGGCTAATGTCGTGAGGGCGCGCCTCGGCCGTCTGTTGGGACTGCAGAGCATCTACGATGTGGATCGCCTCGACCTTACGGTAGAAAGTACGTTGGATAACGGGGCGCAACAGGCGGTGGTTCGGCGTCTCGCCGGGTTAAAGGACATGGAACAAGTGACTCATGCGGGTTTAACCGGGAAGGGCCTGCTGGAAAAAGAGGGGGATTTGGGCCGGGTCACGTATAGCTTCATTTTGTACGAGCGAGGTGCCGGAGCCAATTGGGTTCGGGTGCAAGCGGACAATTTCAATCAGGCCCTTGATATCAATGAAGGCCTGAAGGTTGACCTCGGTTCGACCGCCAAGCTGCGGACCTTGGTTAGCTACCTAAAGATCATAGCGCAGCTGCACCAGCGCTATGCCGGTTTCCCCCCGCAGGACTTGAAAGCGCTCCCCGCGCATCCCTCCGACAAGTTAAGTCAGTGGGTGGTGGGAGAGTTGTCGCGAGAACCGGATTTGGTTTTGGAGGAGCTCCTAGAGCGGGCGATGGACAGGCGTTATTCGGCGAGCCCTGGAGAAAGCTTTTTCACCGGCGGTGGCTTGCATCAGTTTAAAAACTTTGACCGCAAAGATAATGGCCGAGTGTTGGCGGTGAGGGAAGCGTTTCGACGCTCGGTGAATCTGGTTTTCATTCGTCTCATGAGGGACATCGTGCGTTATTATCAGTACCAGTTACCGGGGTATACCGCCGATATGTTGAAAGATCCGCAGCACTGGTTGCGGGATGCGTATCTCAAGCGCTTCGCCTATGGAGAAGGCCAGCAGTACCTAGCGCAGTTCTACCGCAAGTACGCCGGGCTTACACCGCCAGAAGCGTTCGCAACCTTGCTCAAAGGGATCCATCTAACCCCAATTCGATTGGCCACCATCGTGCGTTCCTTGCAGCCAGAATCCTCTTTCGAGGCATTCAGTGCACAAATGTTGGCCCATTTGCCGAAGGCAAAGTCCTCGCCCAAGCAGCTGAGAGGCCTCTACGACGGCTATGGCCAAGAGCAATACAATTTGCAAGACCGCGGGTATATCGCGCGGGTTCATCCCTTAGAGCTATGGGTGGTGGCTTACTTAATGCGCCAGCCCAAAGCGACCCTGGCGCAGGTATTGGAAGCGAGCGCGCACGCCCGTCTCGAAGCCTACAATTGGTTGTTCAAAACACGCCACAAAGGGGCCCAAGACCACCGCATCCGAAGCTTGTTGGAACACGATGCGTTCATGCAGATTCATTACGAGTGGGGGCGCTTGGGATATCCGTTTTCTTTCCTTGTGCCTTCTTACGCAACAGCGATCGGGGCCTCGGCGGATCGGCCCGCGTCGCTTGCGGAATTGATCGGTATCATTTTAAACGACGGTGTCCGCTACCCTACCTTTCGGCTACAACGCTTGCGTTTTGCCGCGAGGACACCCTATGAGACCGTTATGGTCGCTAAACCGTCCCGGGGCGAGCGCGTGCTCCCCCCGGAGGTGGCCGCCACCGTACGCCAGGCCCTGGTGGATACGGTAGAAAGCGGCACGGCGAAGCGGGCTCATGCGGCTTTTACCGATCCCAATAAGCAGGTGATCCCTGTTGGCGGCAAAACAGGCACGGGAGATCATCGCCATAAGACCTTCGGCCGCGGCGCCCGTTTGGTCAAAGAAAGAGCGGTGACTCGAAGCGCAACCTTTGTTTTTCTGATCGGCGAACGTTTTTTCGGGGTGATCACTGCGCATGTGGCCGGCCAAGAGGCAGCGAAGTACCGTTTCACCAGCGCCCTCGCTGTACAACTGTTTCGGATCTTAGCGCCAGATCTGCAGTTCCTGATCGATCATCCGTCGACTTACGTTGCCCAAGAAAACGGGCTCGGAAAGTCCAACTAAGAACCAGCTGCTAAATTATAGAGGGAGATGCCAGCCCTCGGGGTGAGCAACTACGTAATCGCGCCGCTGCTTTGCCAGCGGGGTGCTATGATACCCTGGGGAGGGGATTCCAACTATGAAGCAACTGTTTCGTACCAAGCGCACGACGCCGGAGGATTTTTCCCATAGTGGCCTCCAGCGTTGCCTAGGCGCCTTTGATCTTACCCTGCTTGGGATCGGCGCCATCATCGGTACCGGGATCTTTGTGCTCACCGGGATCGCCGCCGCGAATCAGGCGGGACCCGCGGTAGTACTGTCGTTTGTCGTCTCTGGGATCGCCTGCGCCTTTGCCGCGCTCGCTTATGCAGAGCTGGCGGCAAGCGTCGGGGGCTGTGGCAGCGCCTACGGTTACAGTTACGCGGCTTTTGGCGAGCTGTTCGCCTGGATCATCGGTTGGACCTTGTTGCTGGAATATGGGATCGCGGTGGCGGCGGTCGCCAATGGCTGGTCTGGATACTTTCAGAACGGCCTCACTGCCATAGGGCTCGGTTTGCCCGAACATCTCATCAATGCCCCTAGCAAAGGCGGCGTGATCAATCTGCCGGCCCTGGGGATCGTGCTGAGCTTGATGGTGCTGCTCATCATCGGCGTTAAACAAAGCGCGCGTTTCAATGCCGCCATGGTGTTTGTAAAGCTCTCGACCATTGCGGTCTTCGTCGCTATTGCGTCCTTCAATGTTGATGCGGCGAATTGGTCGCCTTTTATGCCCTTCGGATGGTTCGACCACGATCCCGAGGGTCAGCCCATCGGTGTGCTCGCCGGGGCCGCTATCGTCTTTTTTGCCTACATCGGCTTCGATGCGGTCTCCACCGCTGCCGAGGAGGCCGAAAATCCACAGCGCGATCTTCCCATAGGGATCATCGGCTCGCTCGTGTTTTGCACGGTTATTTATATCCTGGTCTCCGGGCTGTTGACTGGGATCCGGCCCTATAGTGAGCTCGGCGTGCCCTCGCCGGTGGCGGACGCCTTGCAAAAGCTCGGTTTCAACTGGGCTTCGGGCTTGGTGGCGGCCGGCGTGATCGCGGGGCTGACCACCGTGATGCTGGTGCTCTATTACGGGCTCACCCGAATCATCTTCGCGATGGCGCGGGACGGCTTGCTTCCCACTTCGTTCTCCGAAGTCAACGCGAAGACGCACACGCCGATCCGAGTGATCGTGCTCTGCGGGGTGGTGATGGCGCTGCTGGCCGGGTTCGTGCCGCTCGCAAAGCTGGCGGAGCTGGTCAACATCGGAACGCTCGCGGCCTTCGTGATGGTTTGCCTCGGTGTGGTGATCCTGCGGCGCGTCCACCCGGAGATGCACCGGCCGTTTAAGATCCCCTTCAGTCCCCTCGTTCCCGTTCTTGGCATGCTGTCTTGCGCCGCGCTAATGGCGTTTCTGCCACCTGTCACCTGGGTGCGCTTTTTCGTGTGGCTGCTGATCGGGCTCGTGATCTATTTCGGCTATTCCATGCGCCACAGCAAACTAGCCGTCGCCGAGCAATCGTGACATAACTTACCCGTCTTTTGCTGATTTCGGGCCTGAATACTTCCCAGCCGCTATGTGATTGCCTTTGGTTATCAACCGCTGATCAACAGAGTGGGGTGAGACCAGATGCCGACGCCCGCTGCCTGTGTCGAGCGCATACTCGTCCGCGGCCGCCGAACACCGGCTGCAACACCTTACCTTGAAGTGCGCAGCTTTGAGCTGGAGTACGTCAATGCCCTATGGCACCTCGATTCGTAAAGGTGAATGGGTCACGCCCCTGTTGCTGGGCTTACTCGATGACTGCTCGCGGCGATTACTTACAGCAGCTTAAGTAACGCCACGATTATCGCGCCTTGTCCGGCGAGCATGGCGAAACCCCATTTCATCAAGCGGATTTCAAGCTGGGCAAGATCATTTTTAAAGTCGTTTTTGGTCACCAAGTCGGACAGGTCGACACCTTGCGCGGCCGTGATGGTCTCGGTTAAAGCTTCGGCTTGTTGTTCGGTAAAACCGGTTTCTTTAAGCTTTTTAACAAATTCGTGCGTATCGAAAGTAATCGCCGTCATGGGCGAACCTTCTCAGTTTGATGTTAGCGCTGCGATTAGGGAGCACAACGCCGTCTTCGAAATACCTCGATATCGTTCCTGCACTTGCTATTTTATTCTCAAGTATTCGGCGTCTAATATCTATGTTGCTCCCCCAGTCAATTTCTCGCCGCTTGCCGGATCACCTCGATGACGTGGTGCTGCGTCGCCTCCTCGAGATAGGGATGCATCGGCAGGCTTATGACGCGTGCGGCGAGCGCCTCCGAATTCGGGGCGCCCCCGGGCGCCACGGGGAAGCGTGCGTAAGCAGTCTGCTTGTGCAGCGGTGTCTGGTAGTAGACCACGGTCGGCACGTCCGCTGCTTTGAGGCGGGCGACGAAACCGGCGCGATCGTCGACCTGGATGGTGTACTGCGCCCATGCGCAAGTGACGCCTTCTTCGACCCGCGGTACCTGTACGACATCTGCGAGCGCCTCCGAGTAGCGGCGACCGATGTGCTCCCGCCGCTCGAGCTCATCGGCAAAGATAGCAAGCTTCTCGATGAGGATCGCCGCCTGCAGCGTGTCCATCCGTCCGTTGATACCTATGCGGACGGTGTCGTATTTGTCCGTTCCCTTGCCGTGCACTCGCAGGCTCTCGATCAAATGCGCGAGTTCCTCGTCCTCGGTAACAACCGCACCGCCGTCGCCATAGCAACCAAGCGGCTTCGCCGGAAAGAAGCTGGTCGCCGTCACCGGCGCAAGGACCCCCACGCGGTGGCCGTTGCGGCTCGCACCAAAGCTTTGCGCTGCGTCGGCAAGAACAAATAAACCATGACGCTGCGCGATCGCTTCCACGGCCGCGTAGTCGATTGGCTGGCCGAAGAGATCGACCGGGATAACTGCGCGCGGTCTCAAGTGCCGCTTTGCCGCATCTGCGATTGCATCTTCGAGCTGTGTTATCCGCATCAGGTAGGTGTCGGGTTCGACATCCAGGAACACCGGGGTCGCGCCGAGGAGCGCGACTACCTCGGCAGTCGAGACGAAGGTGAAAGACGGCAGGAATACGGCGTCACCAACCCCGATCCCCTTTGCCATGAGGACGAGCAGCAACGCGTCCGTGCCGCTCGCGCAGGTGATCGCATGCCGCGCGCAGCAAAACTCGGCGAGCCTCCGCTCAAGGCCCGCGACCTCGGGACCAAGGATGTACTGGCCGTGATCGAGTACGCGAGCGATTGCCGCGTCGATCTTGTTGCGGATACGGGCCTGCTGCGCTCGTAAATCGATGAACGCGATGTTCTGTTGTGCCTTCATACAGCGATCTCTTCTGGGATGAGATCGAGACGGTTGGGGCCAAGCTCGCGATAGCGCTTTCCGGTACCGGGACCCACCAAGTCGGGGCCAAGATGCTCGCCCGGCTCGCTGACCCCGATCGGCACCGCTAGGAGCCTGTCGGACTTAGGATGAATCTACTACGGCGGTGGGAAATCGGTCCATTTTTCCGATCATTTTCGTTAAATAGAACGCGCTATTCGCCTCAAATGATCGAAAAACTGTCCTCGATTTCCCACTCGCCTCGCTACGATCTCCTAAGTCCGACCGG
>JBOIEG010001160.1:0-12518 GCA_050740915.1 Gammaproteobacteria bacterium
TCCGGGGACCGAAGTCCCCGGACCGCTACCCCTATTAGTATTATGAGCTTCCTTACGGCGTCGCCCGAGACGCTTAGATGGCCGGTACGACGAAGGCTACACCGCCTTGGTCACGAAGCTCGCCAACACCGAAAATGGTGTCGGCTGTGTACAGCCAGGAGAGATACTCCTGCTTGTATTGTGCCTGTGAACGCACGGCCGACTGCTCCACAAAGCCTAGGGCGCTCTTGTGGATTATCATGCCCGCACGGAACTGGGTAGATGGTGTGGCGATGGCGACGGTTGTACCTAGTTCGTCAGTACCAGTCGGGTTAGTTGAGGAAAAGGTCACGTACGTCTCATCCACGCCGGCGTCAGTGTGCAACCACGGGCAAAGGCTGGTCACGTAAACCATGTGCCCATAGACGTCACCAACCAGGCCGTTACGGACGGTGTTCATAGCACCGCCTTCTCCAACGAACGCCTGCTCAGTGAACCGCGCAATACCGGTCAGGTTTTTCTTCTCAACTGGAGGCACGACCAACAAACGGCCTGTCAGGGGCAGGTCCTGGTCGTCGAGGCGCTGTATAATTGTGCGGATACCAACATCCGTCAGGGCTGTACCAGGGGCAGTAACCGGGTCGTACAGGCTGGTACCATTACCACCGATAACAGCAGTAGCGTAGTTAGTGGCTGCGACGCCAATAACGCCCGCGTTCAAGCCGGCACCAAGCAGGTGCAGCTCCTGGTCCACACGCCGGGCTAGGGCGTAGCCAGCGTCTTCCGTGTAGAACATGCGAAGACTGGACAGGGCCTGAACTTCGACAATGTCCTCAATGTTTCGGCTATACTCAAACCACTTATTGATACTGATAGTACGCTCGGTCTCAGTCGCCGCAATCAAAGTGACCTGCACTTGTGCTGCTTTGACAGAAGCGGTACCACGTGTCGGGGACGGAATGTGGTAAATGTCCCCGCGTTTGCCGGTGTGATTGAATTTAGTTACGTTGTTAGCTAGTACAAGTGACTGCTTGTACGAAGCAATGATTTCGTCACTCCAAACGTCAGGAATAAAGGTATTCGCAGTCGTTACGGTAACGTGGGCTGTCGGTGTTCCGCAAGGTTTCCCTTGAGGCTGGACTATACCTTAGCAGTGGCGGGCTGCTTCCGGCGTGTAGTCTCTGGGGCACGCGCATTTCCAGTGTTCAGTGCATGAATCTCGTCCCAGAGGAGGAGCTCTGCGTCTGTATAGGGTTTGTGGAACGGGTGTTTGCTGAGGGCTGCCCTGCGCATAGCGATGTACGCAGTCAGAATTTCTCCCTGGCGGCGCTTGCCCACCAGATGCGGCATGAGTAGGTCGAGCCACTGCTGGCATCGTCCTTGCCCTACAACATGAATCCGTCCGATTTGCCGTCCCTTCTTGGTTTTGTATTTCTTGTCCACGTGGTGTGGTAGGTTAAATGAGCGCACTATCTCTACTACGCGGTCAAACGTGACCATATTGCAGTTAGTCAACCCTATGAAGGGTTGCAGCTTGTGCGTCCCAGTCCTGTTGAGCGTAAGGCTACCCTCACCCTCTAAGAACCCCACAAGAAAACCAAGGTCGAAATGCATCTTAGCCTGCTGATTGTCCATGTATCCTCACGATTGTTACTAATAAGTACGAGAGGCTTTAGGAGTTTCCAGCATTTGAGCCGGTTTTACTTAGGCACAGCATGTACCTAAAGGCATTTAATTCACCATAGCCGCGTCTAGCGGCGCTATAGCCGCACATAGCCGCACCTTGCGGCGCTATGGCGGCGTAAGTAATGTTAACGGACCCTCCCCTCGCGGTACGCTGCAAGTATCTCGTCTTGCATCTCAATGTACCTGTCGGGGTCGGATGTGCGCATCCGCATCAGGTCGGTTCTGCGCAGAATCGTCTTTCCAACGCTGCTCGTGCCTGAGCCTTCCAGCGTGGCGGCTCTCCTTGTCCGGACGTTGACAGCTTGCCTGTCCGACACGGGGGGCGTCGGTGCCTTGTCTCCCATGTGCAGGGCCTTGTACGTGCTAAGTAGCTCGTCGGCCGCGTCAAAGTCGTGGTGCCGGTCGGCTTCGTCGTACAGTTTCATCCTGATGTTGGACTTCTGTACCCAGCTTTGGAACTCTTGAGAAGAGATGATGTCCTGCAGGTCGGGGTGTTGAGCCATCAGCGTGTCCCGTACGGTGCGTTGACGCGCCTGCGCTATGGAGTCCTCGACTGGGGCTAGTCTCTTTTTCAAGGCTTCTTGTACGGCCTTCTCCACTGCTGCTTTGGGGTCTTCAAAGAAGTCTGTCTCCTCGAAATCCTCGGCTTGTGGGGGCGGGTTCTGTAGGCCACGTTGTATTAGGGAATCAGACAGCTTGCGTAGCTCGCCAACTTCGTTCCGCGAACGGCCGAGCGATTGCTCGACGTTCATATAGGACTGCACGATATCTTCCATCGTTTTGCCCCGGAACTTCTCTGGCATTACAAACTCGGGACTGTCGTCCCCCGCGGTTACTGCGGGCGCGTTTTCGCCTGCGGCCGGCACTTCATTTTCTACAGTGTCATTCATGTTAACATTTCTCCAATAGTCGCGCCTAACGGCGCTGGTCGGGTGTTACTTTAGGTTGTGTCATTCTCCACGCGTTGAGCACGCTTCAGGCGTTTGGCCCTGTCGCTAGCCCAACGATTGTAGGCCGACGGAAAGGCGTCGTCCGCGAAGTTCTTAGTAACCGCCAAGGTTGGGGTCGGAACTATCAAGCGAATCGCGCCGGGTGCCTCGCATTGTGGGCAGCTGCGTAGTGCGTTACGGTCCTCAATGTTGGACCACTCGTCAAATACGCCACAGCCCGTGCGGCACGTATAGGAATATCTAAGCATCGTCTAAATCTCTAATCTGTTGCTCTAAGGCTAAGGTCATTGTCAGGGACTCGAGCCGTCCTTTTAGACGATACAGGCCACGCTCATCGGTGAGCGAGTACACAGCCTGCTTTTCCAGGTCGGTCTTGGCGTCCTCTGTGTCCTTGATGTACTGCCGCCAACCTTCCGTGTCGAACAGCGCCAGGTAATTGTCTATGTAACGTCTATGTTCAATGTCCATCGCGCAGTACTCCAATGAGCCAGGCTACGACTTCGTCGTCGTCCTGTACGGTGTAGTTGCGGCGATACAAGGCTTCGAGTCGCTTTTTGTCCACGGGGCCGTCGGGCCATCCGCCGCCACCCGCTATGAATTGGGCCTTCACCTCGAAGGCCATGCAGCCCCAAGAACTGGCCGTTGCCCACGAGGCCGAGACGCCCGTATCAAAAATGGAGCTGTGCCACTGTGATTCCCCGCCTCTCGAGGGGCCGGTGTGCGATAGGTCCTGAATTTCGGTCCATCCCGCCGCTGGGGTGGTTACTTCCTGTGTACCATGAAAGAAGTGGACGAACGGTCTGTTGTTAACGTGTCCCGGAGAGTCTAACGTGACCCCTCCCGACGTAACCCCCAAAACGTCTGGGGGAGACTTTTTTACTTGCGGAAAGCACTGCACTACGCCATTCTCAACGTCAGTCCCAGTCAACGTAAAGGCGGCGCCTATGAATCCCGTCTGGGTGACGCCCCCATGTGAGAAGTTGACTCCGCCCGAGCTGCTGTTGGGCGGCCGGCAGGCGTATAAGAAAAACTTGAAGGTGCTGGGTAACGTCTTAGACAAGAAGGAATCTATAAGAAACCAGGTGGCACTGTGTCCCGTGACTGTGGGGGTCACCGGCTCTACCGTGGCGTTGGATACCCCATACATAGCCACGAGCAACTGAGAGGCCTGTGTTGTAAACACCGACGTCGTGAAGGACGTCGCGTCCGTAGTGGATGCGAAACTAGCGCCAAGGGTAAGGCCGATAGCCATCTACTCGACTTCCACGGACTCGATGAGCCCTTTACTGTCGCGTGTGACGGGTGACCCATTGATGGTAGTAACCTTGCCCACACTGTCTCGTTCCACACGCACACGCTTGGGACGTGGGGTCTTGGCCGCCGGCGCGGGTGCGGCTGCGATACGCTGCACCACATTCTCAATGCCGAACGTGCGGCGTCCGTCCCGAGCCTCGCCTGTGGCGTCACGTGGTGCGGCGGCCTGGTGCTGCTTGAGGGCTTCGGCCATCGCCTTCTGGTGTGCTGAGGCACTGCGCTGTATAAAGGCAAGCGCGCGCTCTTGGTCTTTGCGTTGCTCAGACATGTTGTGCTTAACGTGCTCGTCTAGCCTGTCAGATATTGCTAGCGCCTGCGAGAAGGCCTGGGCACCCCTGTCCATTTGTGCCTTGTGCTCAAGCTTGCCGGCCTCAAGCGCCGCCTCTAGAACCTCGACGTGTGCCTGCGCCTGTGCCAGTTCGGCCTCGGCCGTAATCTTGCGCTGGATGAACGTCGTGTTCTCCACCTTCGACTGCACCTCGGCGTACTGCATCATAAGCTCCTGGTCGCGCTGGTCGAGCTTGCGCGACTCGAGCTTGAGCTTCTCGACTTCCACGCGCATCTTGTCCGAGTGCATCTGCAGGGCGTCGTCGTTGAGCGGAGGTTCCTCGGGTGTGGCTTGCGCCTGGGCTATCATCTGGTCGACGGTCTCTAGGACCTGGTCCTTGACAGACACGCTGGAGTTCTCAATGATGGCCTTCATCAATATCCAATAAGCCGGCGACGCCGGAGGTGTTGTCGATGCCATGGAGGTTAGCATCTGCTGCTCGACTTCTCGTGCCATAATGCCGAGCGTAGACCTAACGACGAACTTGTAGTCCCGTGCCGGATACCGGGTCGGGTCGAACTGAATGTAGCGCCAGAGGGCCTTCTTCACTAGCGGTATGAGGAAGTACCGCTCAATATTTCGCATCGTCCGCTTCGAGCGCTTCAGGGCGCCCGCGAGCATCATGCTCATGCCAGAGGCCGTCGCGTTCCGCGGGTTGATTCCGATGGGCGCCGCGGAGTCTATGGAGCCTGTGGCCATCTGCACCATCCGCTCCATGTCGCCCGCCTGACGAAAGGTCTGTGGGTCGGGAGACGGGAAACGTACCGGCGCTAGTACTTCGTTCGGGTTCCCCATCGTCAGGATGGTCCGTCCCGGGGACACGAGGAACTTCTCCCCGCGGGGCATACGCGACGCATCCATGCCTATCATTGGGTGTACGCTCAGAGCTAGCGCGTCTATGCGTGCACGTAGCTCGGCGTCCAGCTGCTTCTGTGGGTTGTACCCCTTCTCACTTATCCCACGACCCCAGAAGCGGTTGGGGACCTTGTCGTGTGGGTACGCCACGAACGAACGGTCGCCCATCAGGAACGGGTTCTCAACCGCTCGTAGAAGCACGGTGTCATTGGCGATGGTCACCACAGCCTCGACCAGGTCGTTCTCATCCACCGCGACCGCGGCCTCCTTTAGGTATCCTCGCGGCACCAAACCATGGTACTCGACCAGCTTGACGGTGCCCATCAGGTTCGTCATGCCCACTTCGTCCGTACGCTGATACTTCGCGTCCGGGTGGGTCTCTTGGATGTCGCCCTCCTCATAGATGCCCTTGGCCTGCTTTGCGCGTATAGTGTGTGCGCTGACCATGGTCACGTGTGCACAGCCGAGGCCCGCGTCAATATCTTTCGCCGACGGGTCTATAACGAATTCCCGGGGGTCGATGGCCACGATTCTGATGACCGTACGCTCCTCGGAGGCTGCAATAGGCGGGGCGGTCGGGTCGAGGTTCGTGGACGCCTGGACCGGTATCTTGAGCATCTCGGTGTCGACCATGAGCTTAGCTATGCCCGTGCCATAGAGCGCCCCATTGAGGTACACTTCGGAGATGGAGGCTTGCACGTTGGCCAGGTCGAAGTCCTCGAGGAGCTGGTCAATCATCGGGGACACGTCGGCCTTCTCGATGTCCAGCAGGTCGTCGCTAGCATCAATCCAACGCGCGCGACCAAAGGTCGCCTCTTCCTGCTCGGCTACAGCAGACTCGACAGCCTGCTGTAGGGCCGGGGCAATCAAGTGCGAACGCTCGGATTGGCGGGTCTTGTCAGACTCCGAATGGACTCCGCGCCATAGGCGGTAGTACTCTTCCCAGCGTTCGCGAAAATTCGAATCACGGTGCTCAGTCCATCGCGTGATGTGGTCCATGACCCAAGGTACGAGGCCGTGTTGCTTTGTGTGCATCAGTATCCGGAAACCTTGTCTAGTGGTGTGAAGGTGTTCAGTTCGATGTCCTCCATCCCGTAGGAGGAGCTGCCCACCTGGTCGATATAGGCTAACGCATCAAGTAGGTCGTCATGCGCGTGCACGGCCGGGAATCCCAGCATCTGGTTCGTCAGCTCCTTCAGATATGGACCGTCAGCGAAGGTTATACGGCCGTTCTGGAGGCGTCCCTGTAGCGCCCACGTGATTCGCTCTACCTTCCGTTGGCCTCCGTGGGTTACCTGCAGCACATTAGGGTAAATGCTAAGCCGCCTCATCTGGTCCGTTAGGTAGGGCATGACGGCATTCTTTAGGGCCCCGCCCTCAATGCCTAGGGCCATGGGCCGATACTTCTGGCAAGCTCTGAGTATGCGCAGGCTCACCTCACGGATTTCCCACCGCCCGTGGACGATATCCGCGACATGCCACCCGTCTTCGTGCACCTTAACGCAGGCGATTGCGTGCGAGTCTAAGCGGCGTATAGCCGCCGTCATACGCATAGCGGCATTAACCTCAGTGAAGCCGGCCAGGTCAACGGCCATGAACCAGTGCCCTTCCGGGGGCTCTGGTCCAATCGTTATGAGGTCTGGGTCTAGTAGATAACCTCCCCCGCCGTCTGTCTCGGCATCCAACTCCTGTCGTTGAGCACTGCGCGACATGTTCCGTCGCATGGACTCAATCTCGGACACCCTCAGGAACGGATTGTCACTGGACTTAAACTTGAACGTTTCCCAGTCGGTATCCTCCGTGGCTTGGTCCCAGAGAACGTTCATCGGGTTATCCGCCTCGGGCCGCGGCGTACTTATGAACAAAGCGCCGCCCAGTACATCAGCCAGGGTAGGCCGTAGAATTAGCTCCCACACATCGGGCTTCATCAGGGCGTACTCGTCCAGCACTGCGAAACTAAGCCCGACGCCACGCATGGTGTCGGGCCTGTCGGCCCCCTTGAGGTGCACTCGTCGTCCGTTGATGAGAGTCATGACCATGGTGTTTTCGTGCGCGAGCGCTATCAGGCCTTGGCCCAGCGTCTTTAGCAGTAGCCACATGACATCCCGCGCCTGCTGCTGCGTGGGCGCCACATAGAACACATCCTTGGTTCTAAGGTCGTACCCGTGGCTGTTCGTGTCCTTGAGGCCCTCGATGAGGAGCTTCACTGCGGCTAAGTAGCTTTTGCCCAACCGCCGCCCCGCCTTAACGATAATAAATCGCGCTTTGGAGTTGAAAACTTCCAGCTGGGCCGGGTGCAGGTCAAACTTGACGACGCTAGGCCCAGAGGCCGCGGCCTTCGGCGCCTTGGGCTTGGTCATCCCTAGTAGCCGTAAGAGACTTTAATCTTTTTCTCGGCTGGGTTGGCTGGCTGCTCCATGCTCTTCGGGGTGACCACGTTAATGGCTCCCCCCACGGAGACCTGCTTGGTCACAGGCTTGCTCTCGGACCAGTTGACTCGCGGCGCCTTGCCCGGCTTGAACGCCATGTTCCCAGCAAACGCATCTGACAGCAAGCAGCCGTCGTCTGAATGGGCCGCCATGGGCACGCTGCCGGACTTGCCAGACACCATATTGCCGGTGTCCGATTTGCCATAGGTGCTGTAGTCGATTTTAGCGCCAGGCTGTGCGACTTTGTATGGGTGTTTCATTAGTTATCCTCGTGTTCGTAGGTTGTTTTTTCGGAGAGGGACACATCAGTTGTGGTGCCACTCACGACTATCTGAATGCCCCCAAATCCCTTTACGAGACTTGGGTCTGTTGCCTTGTGTGCGGGCAAGACCCTGTCCAAGATAATCTTGGCAGCCACCAGGTCCTTGTCCTTGATGGCCTTGTCGATGACCATCTTCACAACGGCGACCACCGACCGTGCAATCTTGTCGTCAGCTAGGTCGATGAACGCTCGGCGTATGGCCGCGGCGGACTTCCTGTCCCCAAACTTAGGCATCCCCCCGGGGTTCGGGGACGGGGTTCCCTTAACGAATCTCCCACGAGCGCGGGTGATAGCCGCACCGCCTTGGGGCGGCGCTACAGTCGCACCTAGCGGCGCTATGGCCTTTTGCGGCGCTGTAGCCGCACCTAGCGGCGCCTTGGTGGTCACAGTCGCGTCTCGCGACGCTGCAGCCGCGTCCATGTACGGGCTTTGGCCGCCCTGATATACTCCCCCAAGTCCCTGTAGATGATGGTTCCATTAGCACGCATCCCGGTGGGTACGTAGCGTGGGGGCTTATCACTCGGGGGCGACGCCTGGGCCGCACCGCCAGCGCCACTGGGCGCGCCGGCAGCAACAGGTGCGTGGCGAGTGGGCGCGTGTCCTTCGGCCCGTGCGCCGTAGCCTACCGTGGCCCTAGCCGCACCTTGCGGCGCTTTTAGGCGGTCGCGAGTGGTCACTCCTTATGCGCTCCAGGGCCGGCTGCTATAAGGGCGGTCTTGGTGGCAGAGCCCGCCGTTGAGCCGAAGTAGTAGTTAAAGACCACCATCATGGCGCCAGACAGTGTTCCGAGGACCGAGCCCGCGATAACCTGCATGTCTTGTGGTACCGGCACCATGAACACGAAGGAGGCGCACGCACTGTAGGCCAGCACGGACATGCCGGCTAGAACGCGTGGGGTCCAGCTGTCCTTAGCGTTAATCTCGCGCGTCCTTGCGGACGCCCGGTCAGCACTGGCAATCTGCTCCATATTCACGGTCAGAGACGCCATGTCCTTCTGGAAGGCCTGGTCCGCCTTCTGCAGCTCTAGGGCTTGCACTGGAGTCATGCTGGTTAGGACCGCCTCCACTTTCGCCGGGGACGCTTTAGCAGCCTCCTCGGGGCCTAGGAACTTATCCAATACGGCTTTCACGGCCATGCCAGCGAGCGGGGTACCCAGGTAGGTAGCCGCTGTTGGCGCAACGGTGCGTAGAATAGATTCGGCGACTTTGGTTAAATTCATAAGGGACTCCGTAAAGTGGGGTAAGTAGGCCCCGCGCGTCAAGCGCGGGGCCGTCGTCGCACCTTGCGGTGCTGTAGTCGCGCCTTACGGCGCTACGGTGTGGCTAGGGACGGTGTGGCTAGGAAAGTTTTGGTAGCCTTCCACCAGGGCAGTGACTCAGACCACGCTTTGTTGCCGTTGTCTGCGCCCCAAATCACAACGCCGGTGGCTCCGGCCGCCTTGATTGTGCGAAGCTGCCGTAAAAAGGCCGCCTCTGGGATTGGGGCAAACCGTAGGCCGTCGTACGCCTGGGAGTGGTACCTTGGGTTGATGACCAGGTACACAGGCTTACCTTTGCCGAGGCGCTGCGCCTCGTGGATTTTCGCTCTCGCGACGATATCCCAGTCGTTCTGGTTTGCATTCACGGCGTAGAAGTTAGGATACAGGGCGCTAACTTCGTCTGCTAGGGCCTGGCCCAGGTTGTTCTTGCGCTGCCATTCGCGGTAGGCACCGGAGGTTGGAGCTGCAAGGGCCGCCCAGTAAACTCCTTGCGGAATAACGCCATAGTAGGAGATGTAGGCTGTTGGCCTGGCGGTCTTCGCCCAACCCAAAACGGTTCGCAACTTGGAAACGTTGGTGCGAATTTGGGCATCGGAGCCAATTAACGGCCAATGCTCGATATCAAGGACGATTACGTGATTGGCACTTCCGCCAGAAACTGCGTCTATAACGCGCTGACGAGAGGGTAACGGCACACGAGACGCGCCCGTGGGCCAGAAGGCCTGTGCATAAATCATACGCAAATCAAAAATGCCGTACGAGGAGAGGTTAGGCTGGTTCGCGTAGTTCGTTTCGACATAGACGTCGAAGGCAGAGGCCGTAGTGGCCGCCACCAGTAGGCCGGCTAACGCCGCGCCTTTACAGAGACTATAGAGCATATGATGAGTGTTCCACAATTTATGGCTGAAAGCCTGCGAGGACCATCAGCAGGGTTATTAGAAAGACGAGCGTGTGCTTACGCTCGCCTACGATTATATCGAGCCACTCGTCGAAGCAGCCGAAAAGTGCCCAGACGAACGACGCACAAACTCCAAGGAAGGCTAGGACCCACATGCGATAGCCGCGACGCTGTAGTCGCGCCTCACGGCGCTGTGAGCAGCTGCCAAAGGAGCAGCAGAGTCGCCACGATAAAAACGGCGAGGTGCTTCGGGCCAGCCCACGCGCGCAGGTTGCTGCGCTCGGTCGGGCGGACTGACAGGTCCACGACAGCGTATGCTAACGCGATAACGCTTACTAGTTGAAGTATAAGTAATATCATGGTACGAAGTTCGTCGAACGTGCTCGATGTATTGCTCAGAAAGGCCGTCGATGGCGCGCAGGGCCTCTAAGTAGGCGGCGTACACCGACGGTACAGCTCAGGTGCTGCCCCTAGGCGTCCGTGGCCCTAGTCGCGCCTAGCGGCGCTATCACATCCCAGTGCTCGACAATCACCCCGTTCGCGACGCGAAACAGGTCGCAGAAAGTTGTCGGAGTACCTGGGGCCGGGCCAAACAGGCCCGTGCTGATAGAAAGCACGAAGCTGCCCTGTCCAAAGACCTGTTCCACGTGCTCGTAATGCATGACGAGGCCGTTCGCGGCCATGTCAGCTACGGCCTGCCCAAACGCAGCTAAACCGTCTCCCACGTTGGGGTTGTGCTGGACGTACGCGCCGTTTGGGCTGAAGTAGTTGGCGACCTTGTCAAAGTGCCCAAGGACGAGGACTTCTTTCATGAACTCGTTCACGAGGTCCTTGTTGGCCTTGGTGCGATGCATCTCCGAGGACCGTGTCGGACCGTCAATCATGCTGCGGTTGCTTGGATTGAGGTGCGTAGCCTTAGCCTGGACACGAATCTTCATCGGGCAGTGGGACGGGACCACCGCAACGCCGACGGTCGTCTCGTTGTGTATGTGGGCGAAGACCGTTCCCCGGTCCTCAAATAGCCGGACGACCATGTAGCCGGCATCGGCCAGCAGCCGCTTAGCGAGACTCTTCAGTAACATGTGTGCTAGTTCTCCATGTGTGGGCCTCAGAGGAGCCTGAGGCGTGATTATTAAGTCAACTCGTATCAAGTACTTACGTACGCCCTAGCCCTGCCTTTGGGCCACAGTCGCGCCTCACGGCGCGCTGTCGCATCTTGCGGTGGTCGACGCACCTTCGCCTGTTCGGTCGCGCCTTGCTGCACTGCGGTCAGGCCCACAGTCATCTCGTAAATTTCGAACCCCTCCGCCACGTCCTGCGTCTCCCCCCAGACCCTCCCCGGGGGCCTTGTACGAGCTCCACGGGGCTGTTTTACGGGGAATTTTTCTGCCATCGACCTTTTCTGTGTGCCCTCCGTCGCGTCTAGCGACGCTGTGTAGCGCTCTGTACGGCCCGCAGTCGGGCGATTGTCTGGGCGGGCTACTGAGCAGCGCCAGCTGCACTGTGGCGCCTAGACGCGCTGTACGCTGGGCTGTGCGGGCTGAGCTTCACTGTCGCGAGGCGCGGTGCTGGGTGGGGCGGGGCGGAGCTTCATTACCCAGGAACACGCCAGTTAAATGCGGGACGCCAGTTAAATGCGGGACGCGCGCGCTCTCTCTCTCTGTCGCGTCTAGCGACGCTGTCTGTCGCGTCTAGGTCTGTCGCTCCGCTTTGGCTGCGCTCCTCAGGCTGCGACCGCAGTGCAGCAAGAAGAGGTAAATTCAAGGCGCAACTCTCAGTAAGAGGCTTTGGGTGATATACCATATTAGAGAGAGAGGAGCTCTTCGTCTTTTAGGGTATAATCCCGCACCTGCTAGAAGATGTTGTCTTGCCGCCGAGTTGGCTTCGTTCCCGACTGCAGCTAACGTCGCACCTGGCAGGGTGGTGTCGCGCCTGGTAGATGCTTTCGACGATAGTGTACTCTGGAGCGGAGCCCCCTAAGGGGCGAGAGCGATGTAAGCAAACACAAGGTATTGTTGCCGGCCCGTATTCACCCAGGGTAGAAAGGGTTCGGTTGGGAAGACCGCCACCGGGCATTCAGCGTCTGCTTAGCGCCCCGGCATCACCGTTGATATCCGGCTGTATTGCTCTACCTAGATGGCGCCGCCTCTTGAGCGCCCCTCATGTTGCCCTCGACCGTCCGTGGCCTAAACAGCCGCACCGTAGACTCACCCGAAGTGCTACTTGCGGCTCAGCTGTTTATGCTTGCGTAGCTCTGCGTGCCATGGCAGAGCGACAGCCGTGGGGCTTCCACGCACGTCTGCAAGCGGTGACTTCCATTATGTGCACCAGTCGCGGCTTATGACTTGAACGAAGCAAGGCGCCACACGGGTGGCAAGGACGCAACCGTTGTCGCAGATCGAATCGCTCGCGCGGCGCTGCGGTCGTCAGTTGCGTCGGGCGACGCTACAAATCTATACGCCTATATATTAGAGCCCCCAAGAGGGCATTAAGTTCCAC
>JBOIEG010001161.1:0-1356 GCA_050740915.1 Gammaproteobacteria bacterium
ATAATTCAATAAGTTTAAAGATCCTACGTATGAATGGCTATTAACGGATTGAGGCCAACCAGAAATGATCCAAGCACTTGTGTTTTCGCGTTTTGCAATGCTCTGGTGATAACGGCTTTTAATTGAAGCGGGTCACAGGGTCCCGGTGCCTTGTTGATAAGACTCCGCAGATTGGCCCTTAATCCCAAAGTCCGCATTAGCTCATAGGCCAGGAGAGTGGAAGCCAGCGAGATTTCGGAGGCAGGAAGCATGACCAGCGCTATGAGAGCCAAGGAGCCGCCGTAGAGCGGGCCCAAAGCAGCGAGCCTGTGGCGTCCTTGCGCATTTAAAACCCCAGTGTAGATCGCCGATTGCGCCGCAAGAATTGGGATTGGAAACGAAAAAAATAACGGCCCAACACTTTTCGGAGACACAATAAAAAAAGTCACCAAAAGCGCTATTAAAGAGATCCCTCTAACGGTGGCAAAGACATAACCTGAAAGTCGCTTCTGAACTTCGTGTTCCAAGCCATAGACGGCCGCGTGATGTAGGGTAGGCATGACCACCACATCCGCTACACCAGCAACCACCGTGACGATTACCAATAGAGGGGCTTGAAGCTTGAGGATGGTATCGGTCGTGTCGTTTGCGCCGTAGAGGTTTCCAATGGCCAGAAACAGCAGTAGCTGTGCCGAACGGGCAACAACATTGAGTAGGGTTATGAGGAATGCGTTGGGCAGAATCAGGCCGAATTTCATATGCAACCGGTAATGAGCTCACAAATTGTCCTGTCCCAGTCAAAGCGCAATCGTTTCGAATACTCGCGCTGCGTCATCGCGAGGCGAGACAGCTCCTCGGAATTTTCGAGAATGTTTAGCAGCCGGCTCGTCCAAGGACGCGCATCGCGGCTGGGAAGAAGGCTGTGGGCTGGCAGGATCTCCCGGTGTTCCGGAATGTCACTCGCGAGCACCGGAACTCCGTGAGCAATAGCCTCCAAGACGGCGTTAGGCGAGCCCTCGTGGACCGAGGGAAACAGGAGCAAATCGACCCCATCCCAAAGGTCGTTGGGATCTCTACCTAGCCCATAAAAAAAACCCGGTCTGTTATTCTTAACCGTTCGGCAAGTGCTCGCAGCCTCGCTTCGTCAGGGCCAACGCCGAAGATACGAAGCTGTATCCTACTCAAAGGAATGGAAGCGATGGCGTCTAACAGCAAAGGGTGGTTCTTTCGCGCTTCTAAGATAGCGACACTAGCTAGTGTAGTGTCCCTTAAATAACTTTACAGACTTTCCAGTGATTGCTATGGTCTCGCTCATGCCGAACACCCGCGTGGCGATCAAGTTGCAGCCGGCTGAACGCACGCCGCTGGAGACATGGG
>JBOIEG010001162.1:0-4408 GCA_050740915.1 Gammaproteobacteria bacterium
CAGGTAGGGTGTGTCACGATCGCATTGACGGAAGTGGCTCATGCACGTTCGCTCATTGAATCCATTGCCGATCCGATCGGTTTGCACATCAAAAGTTCCGCCTTAAGTCCGACAGGCTCCTAGGCACTCTTTAGTATGGCTCACTCTTCCGCCCGAGTGCTCGAGTGTCGTCACCGTTCGCTACCCTTGATCGCTCCTTGTGTCGAGCGCATAATTGTAATACGCACACGTAATACAACTGCGAGGGCGAGGTGATGTTGACAGTCAGGTTAAGACCGGAGCTGGAAGGCCGTATCCAAACACTGGCCAAGCGAGAAGGGCTTACCAAGAGCCAATGGGTGAGGCGGCTGATAGAAGAAGGCCTTAAGGAAAAGCGAGATGAGCACCCATTGACCTCTTATCAACTGGCGCAGGAACTGGGGCTTGTTGGCTGCATCGAGGGCGAGCCTGATTTGGCTGCAAACTCAAAAAAATACCTCATGGGAAAACTGCGTGCCAGACGTTCTCGCTGACCCCGGTTTCTTTGTCGCTCTATTCAACAAAACGGATGCTTATCATGAGAGGGTGGTGCAGTTCTTGAAATCCGAACCATCGGTATTGCGCACGAGCTGGCCAGTGATCACCGAGACCTGCTTTTTTCTGGACGCCGCATGGAAAACGGCGTTCTTGGCGTTCATACAACGCGGTGGGGTGACGGTACACGACATCCCGCTGGCTGAGTTACCGACGCTTATCACTGTGTTCCGAAAATACCAAGACCGCGAGGTGGACCTCGCGGACGCCTCCTTGGTCTGGCTTGCGGAGAAAACTCGGGTCACTCGGATTCTTACCATTGACAGACAGGACTTCCAGATCTATCGGCTCTCGAAGAACCGTCGCTTCGTGCTGGTGCTCTAGTGACTTCCTCGACAGGTCCGTCATTCACTTTCGTAAGTACTTCAGCCGATCGGCAAATTATTCCTGAGTACCGGTAATTCTTACACGTAGCCCTTTGTCAGAATGGACCAACGCGTCGCTAACCGCACTATCCCTTTGATGAACAAGCGATCCCAGTTTTCGTGGCTCCGGCACGTGTTTTGAGTTAGTATCCTCGGTTGGCGTAGCCTTCGGTTCGGGCGCCCGGGAGGGTGTGCGCATGCCTGCGTTAAGGCAGAACATGGGCTGGAAGCGAGCCGTTACCAATGGCAAATAGAATCTTAATCGTGACGACGACGAAAACGGCCGCAATGCGATGCGGGGTTTTTCGAGGCCTACGGTTTCGAGGTTCAAAGCGCAGGTGGTGCCGATGAGGCGATTACGCTGGGGCAAGACTTTATCCCGGATGTATTGATCTCGGATTGGGTGTTAGGGCCCGATGGCAACGGTATCGATGTTGTCAGAACGCTGCTACATACCCATTTGTCCCCGACTTGCGGTTATTGTCATGAGCGGTTACAGAACGGAGGCAAGAGGTTGCCAAAGCGCATGGAGTCCCTGTGTAGATCTTCATGCGCAAAACCGCTTAGCCTTTTCGAGTTGAAGGCGGCGGTTGATCTCGTCTTGCAGCATTGAAAGGGTAAAGCGTGGAGGAAGTATTTTGATACGTCTCGTAATCGTCTCCAACCGGGTGGCGGTGCCGCGGACCGGCCGGCGGGCACCAGGGGGCCTTGCGGTCGGCATCATGGCAGCTCTCAACGAATGGGGGGGATTGTGGTTTGGTTGGAGCGGAAAGGTGGCAGACACTGTCCCCTTCAAAGTCAACACGCAAGACCAAGACGGGATCACGTTCGCGACCTTGGCTTTATCGACACAGGATTATCGCGAGTACTACAGGGGTTACGCCAATCGCGTGCTTTGGCCCTTGTTCCACACCCAGCTTCACAGGGTCGAATTCCAGCGCCAAGACCTCTCAGGCTACGAGCGCGTCAACAAGCAGTTCGCGAGAAGGCTGGTCCCGCTCCTCAAAGCTGAAGACATCATCTGGGTGCATGATTATCATTTTATCCGCATGGGGTGTGAGCTGCGGCGATTGAAGGTTTCCCAACCCCTCGGGTTTTTTCTCCATATCCCGTTTCCACCGTACGAAGTCCTGCGCACGCTGCCCGGGCACGAGGATTTGTTGCGCTGCCTCTGCGCCTATGATCTGCTAGGATTTCAAACGGAGCTAGACCGCAAGGCGTTTCTTTATTCGGTAGAAGAGGCGCTTGGCGCCAGGATTCACTCGGACGGCGTGGTATCGCTCAGTGGGGCACGCACCTACTCGGGGGTATTTCCCATCGGTATCGATGTCGAAGAAGTGATGAGCCAAGCGGCAAGGGGGCGCCAGGCGCCTTCTGGAAGACGCCTGATCAGGAGCCTAGCCAACCGCACGCTGATCACGGGGGTCGACCGCCTTGACTACAGCAAGGGGCTAGTGGAACGCTTTCACGCTTACCAACGCCTATTAGATCTGCACTGTGCTTACCACCGAAACGTCGTATTCATGCAGATCGCCGAACCCTCGCGCGGTGACGTGCCCGACTACCAGACGATCCAGCATACCCTCGAGGCTCTGACCGGAGAGATAAACGGCCGCTACTCGGATTATGACTGGGTGCCTTTGCGTTATATCAACAAGGGATTTGCTCGTGCTACTATTTTGGGGTTTCTTGCATTAAGCCGGGTTTGTTTAATCACGTCGCTGCGTGACGGGATGAACTTGGTGGCCAAAGAATTCGTCGCTGCCCAAGATCCCGGTGAACCGGGAGTCCTCGTATTGTCCCAATTCGCCGGAGCTGCTTGCGAATTGAAGGATGCTCTACTGGTGAATCCTTACGACATCGATGATGTGGTGGAGGGTATCGCTAGGGCCATTGAGATGCCGATGAGCGAGCGCAGGCGGCGCTGGAAAAACAACATGCAGCTGCTGAGGGAAAACGACATTACGGCATGGCGGTGCCGATTTATCAATATGCTTAGAGAGTGCGCCATAGACAAGCCCAACCCCTTGTGGCGTAGGCGAAGCGTGCCATCGCTGAGCCTCATACCTCCAAACGAGTCTTCGCAACCGACTGAACGAGCATCGACTTTAAGTCGAGGGATTGAAGTGTCAGAGGTCGTACTCAAACATGCGCACGCACCTCTCTCGGCCGATTGTCGACTCGAAGTCGAGTGAATGGTTGTAACCCTTGGAGCCTGTCGGACGACCCCCAAACCGGAGAAATCGGATGCCAAAATGCGAAGTGTGCGATAACGAATACGATAAGGCTTTCGAAGTCACCCTGGACGCCAAGACCCATGTATTCGATAGCTTCGAATGCGCGATCCACGCGTTAGCGCCACGGTGCGCGCGTTGCGATTGCCGGATCATCGGCCACGGACTCGAAGCGAATGACAAGATCTTCTGCGGTAACCACTGTGCGCGGCAGCAGGGCGTTGTGAGATTACAAGACCGTGTCTGAGCGGAATCCCACTAAGCGTCGGCGAAAAATCCGGTAGCGCTTCTTTGAACGCCAAAATCGGCGCATTGCGATTGCCGCATAATCGGCCACGAACTCGAAGCAAATGTTCCCGAAAGCGGTTGTGTGGAGCATCAACTGCTTTGGTCTATAGGCTCCAGAGGAGCTACGGGCTGCATTAGCCTAGTGAATGCATCCGCCTCAATGGCGGGGCTGTAAAGATAGCCTTGATACTCGTGACACCCGTACTCGCGAATGACAGAGAGCTGCTCTTCCGTTTCCACCCCTTCTGCGACCACGCGAAGTTCGAGACTGCGTGCCATCGCGATGATGGCCTTGATTATCGCTCGATCACTCGGATCGATGGCCCTAACCCGCTGCGATATCCAAGCACGCGCGTGGCGGCGAGCGCGAGCCCGGAGGGCGGCCATACGGGTGTCACGTTGCCTGGAGGAATGGCGAGCATGAATCCGAGCTTCGCAGTCGCTATATAAGCAAGCGCAAGCGCCAGCATCTCAAGCAGCCGCTTGGCCACGGTAAGCACCGCGACAGATGCTTAGCTTTGTGCATACTGGGTATGCCCTTGACTCCAGCTACCACTATGGGTAGTGGGTGCCGACCTTCCGACGGCCGTGGATGCTCTTGACCATGGCGACGTAGGTCAGCCCTCCGTACCGGCATACGGCGGGCAGAGGTGGTCCTGTGGCCAACGAAGCCCCGCAAGGAGTCGGCGCGGGACGCCGCATCCGTGGTGAAGCGCGACTCCCGGCTCCATGAGCGTCGTCCACCACTACCGGTGGGCGCAACTGGAGTCAAGGACATGTGCATAGACAGCCCAAAACGGTCCCTGTGTTTGGATGACGCTAAACTAGTGTAGTGTCCCTTAAATAACTTTACAGTTAAGCCGCCTTCTTTTTTCCCTCGGGGCAGGGTGGATCCGGGCTTGATCTGCTCCATCTTGACCCGCGCCCGCTCGATCTTCTTGATGATGT
>JBOIEG010001163.1:0-3757 GCA_050740915.1 Gammaproteobacteria bacterium
CCCCATGTCTCCAGCGGCGTGCGTTCAGCCGGCTGCAACTTGATCGCCACGCGGGTGTTCGGCATGAGCGAGACCATAGCAATCACTGGAAAGTCTGTAAAGTTATTTAAGGGACACTACACTAGCCATCAAGATGAAACAGGACCGGCACCATGACCGTCGCTGCGACTGGTTCCCCGGCTTGGTGCGCCGGGACAAACTTCCAGCGGCGGACCGCTTCTCGGGCGGCCGTATCAAGCCGCTGATAACCCGAGCTTGTCGCGATCTCCACCAACGCGGCACGACCGTCTGCAGCGATGCGCACCAGCAGAACTACTTTGCCCTGCTGCTCCCGGTCTCGGCAGATTTGTGGATAGGGGGGTGCCGGGTTGTTGCGATATGCCGCGGCCACATCGGGCGGGATGACCGGTGCCTGTTGGCCATGAGAAGGTGCCGCCGTAGCAGAGCGCAATGATGCTTGGACCTCCTCGGTAGCCTGAAGCGGGACCTTCGGTGCGGGTACTTCGCGCTCCGTGAGTCTTGATTCGGGCGGTGTCTTTTTCCTAGGCTTTGGTTTGAGTCTAAGCACCTTGACCGGCTTGGGCGGCTCGGTGGCGACTTCGGAGGACAAGAGCACGGGCTCTGGTGCTGATTCGATCAGCGCCACGGTGACGACCGGCGCTTCGGGGAGATCAAGCGTCGGCCCGCGCGCGGGTCCCGCCAGGATCGTGGCCAGCACCATCACATGCAGGCCGAGCACGAGCAATAGTGACGCGATGCGCCAGCCGAGAAGCTTAAGACGCCGCATACCCGATCCCGCAGTCAGAACTTGTGAAAAAACCTGCTGCGCTCGGGATCTCGTGTTCCGGCGGTGCTCGGGATCCTCAGGTATTTCACTATACACTCCGGTTGCTCGTCCCATTCTTGAGACTCGCCCCCGCGGGGCTTGCGCGCCGTTTCGCTCCCGGCGAAACGGTCCTCCGCTCCGGCGGAACACGACCTTCCTTCGCTCGTGACGATTTTTTCACAAGCTCTCAGCGAAAATAGCATCAGTGATACAAACCTCTGTGATCAGGGCGGTTCTTTACCACCGTCTCCCAATAACGGGCGAGCCGCTGGCCCATATTGGCCAGCACCTCAGAGCGGCAATCGGGGTGCCGAGCCAACATCATAAAATGCCGCGCTACGGCCTCGGCGAGCGCAGGGCAGCGGTTTGCCGCATAGCGGCTCATGAGGTAACAAAGAGCAGCGAGCAATACATCTAGCGGGGGCTGCGCTAAAGGTTCTTCTGTCATGAGCTTACTTCCTCGCGGAACGGGGCTTCCGTCGAAACGACATGGGGAGATAGCCATTTATAAACGCGCGATGAGCCGAGCGCGCGCACTTGCCAGCAGGCAGCGCTTTTCAGGAAAAAGGGCCGCAAAGCGGGATCGGGCAGATCCGCGTGTTCGGCGATGAGACGCAACTGGCGACTGATCCGCAAGGCGAGGTAGCGAGCGATCGCGGTTTCTTCAACCACCGTATAGCGGGCAATGAGCACCCCGAGCCCTGCGTGTAGAAGCACGAGCTCGTGGGTCGTCAGCGATGGCTTTCTGTTCCGAGACGGTGAGCTCACTGATCCACCCATGTTCAGAACTGGTACGAAGCAGAGACTTTGAAGCTCCGGCCCGCTTCATCGAGCAGCGCGAGGTGACGCCGGTAGCTTTTGTCACTCAGGTTGTCGACGCCGAAGTCAATCCGCAGCCCGGAGAGTGTCACGGCATCCGGCAACCAGCTCGCATAAAGATCATAGACACCGTATCCCGGCGTTTCCGGCACCCCCGCCGGCACCCGATCTTGGCGCTGGACAAAGCGCCCACGCGCTCCGGCAATCAGGCCCCAGGGCGGATGGCTCACCGAGCCCGGCACCTCATAGGCAGATCGCTCGGTCTTAGTCGCCGCGACGTTACCGTTTCCAGCTCGGTAATCCTAGCGCTTTGCGCGGCTCCCGGCTCCTCGGAGTCCACAGCCCATGAGGCGGTCCCAAAGACCGCGATCGCGGCCAGCCAAACCACTCGATGCATAATCACCTCCCGTAGCACAAACGGTAGAGAACCGCTTGCTGGCTGGCTGCCGTAGGCCCGAGGCCATGGGTGGCTGGCTGGTGCTCTCTAAAACGATTTCAACGACGGCTCATCTACTTCGTTAAGATGAGCTTGTCCTGGCGGGTCTTGCGCAGCCGGTATTCGCACCCGCCGTGCTCGATGATGATCTCCTCCCGCCCTCGAAACAGCTCTTGGCTTTTCAAGCGCCGCTGGGTTGTCTCACTGTCAGTAAACTCCGGACTTTCCGTTTGTGCTGTAGTTTCCATCCAACGCCGCCATTGCTACTTGCGAATTCTCATGTGCGAATCGCTGTCATCCCAATGTGAGATTGTTGCGCGACTCCCCCGCCATGGAGGCATCCCTTTAACGCCGCGCGTTTCCTTTCGCACCACCACTTCCAGATCATGGTGGCTCTCGGAGGGGAGAGTCTTACCTTCATATATCTCCGCATCTTGTCTCACACACAAAAAAAGCTTAAGAGTGTCATCGCGGGCCAGAAACCACGAACGAGCCAATGGATCTTCATTGTCACCTTAGTCGGCATCGGCTGCGACATATACAGACAAAGCATTGCCATAAGCGGCACGCGTGGCCTTGATCAATTCATCATACTTGGAACTATATTGTTCCAAGTCATTCAGCAGTTCATCGCATTGCGCCAACAAAGCTATCAATGTCTCCAGCATGTCCTTTTCGTGAAGTCTCACCATACCCCGCTCAGCGCCCTTTACTGCCCGCCCACGGTGTAGAGAGCGATCATGCCGGCATCGATGTGATCGTTGACGTGGCAGTGATACATCCAGGTGCCGGGGTTGTCGGGGCGCATAGTCACCGTCTTCATGCTGGCCGGGAGCAGCTCGATGACGTCCGTGCGATGCCCGCCCGAGAGCACGGTGTTGCCGTGCCAATGCGGCGTATGCAGATCGACCTCGGTCCCTAGGCCGATCAGGTACCAACGCACCGTTTCGCCCTTTTTGGTATTCATGCCGCGCAGGTTGCCATATAGGTAACCGTTGATCGCATGCTTGAGGTTGCTCTCCTGAAAGGCTTTATCTCCTGGGTCCGCTTGGGGCGCAAACTGGGCGATGTTCTGCTCCAGGTAAGCGCTCGCGTTCTCATCAAACACGGTAAAGAGATTAACGATCTCGCGATCCACATCCTTGGGAGAACCATTCTCTCTGGCCATCCCGCGGCGGGTGACGATGATGGGGGCCACAAAGCCGGAGTTGGTAGAGAGCGGTTCATGCACGTGGGCGTGGTATAGCCAAACAATAGAGCTTGCATCCTCGGGCCCCGGCCCAGCCCGCTCGGGTACGTTCCACACATAGGTGTGGGTCGCGCCAGGGGCCACATGGTCGTCCTCTTTATCCTCACCCGATGTGCCGTCGTTGTAGGGCGCGCCTTCTGAGTCCTTGGCATAAAAGAGCCCGTGGGGGTGAAGCGAAACGCTTTGATCGACGGTGTTGTTCCTGAACACGAGCACGATGGTGTCGCCCACACTGGCATGAATGACGGGCCCGAGGATCCCCAAGTGCTCCCATTCCGGCGCGCTGAGTTTGGGTGTGCCAAAGCTATCGTCGGTGTACTCGCGGTAGAGACCTTTCCAGTACCTCCGGCCGATGCGTGTTTTTCCGTCCGCTTCGACAAATACTTTTTGGTCTTCCGTAAATTCCTGACCCGTGACGAGGTTTGTA
>JBOIEG010001164.1:0-14263 GCA_050740915.1 Gammaproteobacteria bacterium
GCGAAGGAAGGTCGCGTTCCGCCGGAGCGCAGGAACCGCAGTGTATATTGAAATACATGAGGATTCCGAGCACCGCCGGAACGCGAGATCCCGAGCGCAGTAGGTTTTTTCACAAACTCTGAGAGCAGCGGCGCTTTTTGCCGCGGCCCCCTCGAAGCGATTGTTAGGCAAGACGTTACCTTTAACCGCGTGGAATCAAATATTAATATTGGTCCGTGCCCTATAGGCGGCATATCGTGCCATGTTTAGTTGACATTATTCGTTTTATAGTTTAGAAGAGCTCAAATACATGGTTAGCCCACCATTCATGAAACAACCGGTATGTTGAAAGGAGATGCAGCGATGACGAGGAAAATCCAGAGAAACCAGGTTTCCTACATTCCTACAGAACCTCCACCTATAAAGGTACCACCTGAGCGTGCCCCTAAACCTTAAGTTGAGGTGAACCTTATTTCCGAAATCTTATAAATCGCAATAATGTGTCCCACTTCCCGTAGCGATGGACTCTTTTTATCAGATATAACAAATTTTCATACAATCCTTCTGACAGATCAAAACGCTGCTGCCATTGAGGGATGGTAAAGCGGAACGCATAATCGATCTCAATAATTGGGCCTTTGTACAAGAGATACACATCACGTATCTGCACATAGCGATTTCGAACCATTAGCCCAACCATTTCAAAGAAATTCAAATAAGCGTAGAAGCTATACAGTTTCTCTAGGGCATCTGGATCGGTATCTGCCATCTTCCCTATTATCGTCGATCCTTGTTCTATATTCTTCACAGAGCGCCTGTAACCTCTCTGCGTCTTTAGCCAGTACACTTGAGGAAGCACCTATTTTTTTCATTACTTCGTTGCTCAAAGACATGATCTCATGTCGAGCCTCTTTCAGATCTTTCCAAAGTGGATTTAGAGAAAGGAAAAAGTTAGCGCGAGCTTGCTTCGCGCTTCTGCGGAGACTCTCACCAGCTATTAATGCACCAATTGCTGTACCGATCCAGGCAAAATACTGTAGCAAACTAGCTCCATTGCTACCTATTAAAAAACAAGGCAATTCATTCAATTGTTGCATTTGATCCGCCATTTACAAAACCTGCCTCTCAGATTCAAAAAAGCCTAACGAGGCTAAAGTCGAAAATCACAATTTACAGTTGCGTAAGTCGTAGATCTTATGGTGATAATATATCCCGTTTTGGACAGCTTGGGGTGGTTTGAAGCCCGCTTCTAAAAGCCGACTCCGAAGGGGCCTACCTTCATCTTCTATGCAGCTTCTTCACAGTCCGTCAGTCGATAGCGAACTTCCCTTCTGTGTAGCTGCGGCACACTTTCGACAGCTTCAAGACAAAGTATACGATAAGGGCGGAAATCGGTTCTAGAAGCGGTACTCACGCCGTGTCGGCAAGCAGTTCACCCACTTTCAAAATCTTCATGCCGTTGGTACCGCCTTGGCGGCCACGCAGATCACCCTTGGTGATGATCACGACATCCCCGTCTTTGACCACCTTGCGTTTCAGAAGATGGTCGATCATCTCCTTGTTGGCCGCCAGAAAATCGGTGTGCGTGATATCGTAGTTGATGGGGTAGACACCGCGGCAGAGGGTGACCCGGCGACAGGTCTCCCGGTGGCGGGTGAAGGCGAAGATGGGAATGGCCGAGCGCACGCGGGACATCCAGGTGCAGGTGGCGCCTGTCTCGGTGAGCGCGACGATGGCTTTGGCCCCGATGTGATTGGCGGCGTACATGGTCGACATAGCGATAGCCTCGTCGACCCGCTGAAACGACTGATCGATGCGATAATCGGCACCGGAGGCCCCCGTGCTCGCCTCCGTCACCAGACAGATCCGGGCCATCGCCTCTACGGCCTTTTCTGGAAACTGACCCACACTGGTCTCGGCGGACAACATGACCGCGTCTGTCCCATCCAACACGGCGTTCGCGACATCGAACACTTCCGCGCGTGTGGGCATTAAATTATGGATCATGGAGTCCATCATCTGGGTGGCGGTAATCACCAAGCGATTTCGTTCCCTTGCTAGGCGGATCAGGCGTTTTTGCACTGGAGGGAGCGCCGCATCACCGATTTCCACCCCCAGATCGCCGCGCGCGATCATGATGCCGTCGGCTGCTTGGATGATCTCTTCGAGGTTCTCCAGGGCTTCCGCCCGCTCGATCTTGGCGATGATGCCACAGCGCCCGCCTGCTTTCTCCACCAAGCGCCGCGCCGTATGAATGTCCTCGGCATTGCGGGGAAAAGAGACGGCAACGTAATCCACCCCCAGTTCGACAGCATGGCGAATATCCCCCCGGTCTTTAGGGGTCAGCGCCTTGGCCGATAGCCCGCCCCCTTCGCGGTTAAGCCCTTTGCCATTCGACAACTGGCCCCCTAACAGGACCACGCACTCCACGCAACTACCGACGATACGCTCAACCTTGAGTATGATTCGGCCATCGTCGAGGAGCAGGGTATCGCCTCGTTTGAGGTCTTTTGGAAGGTCTTTATAGGTAACGCCGACGTGGGACTCGTCTCCTTCATTGGGGTCAAGCTCAACGTCTAAGGTGAATTCATCACCGTCCTGCAGGTAGACGGATTCGTTTTTGAATCGCTCGAGCCGGATCTTGGGGCCGCGCAGATCCGCGATAACCCCGACTTCCGCACCGGTCTGTTGTGTGAGCTCTCGTAGTTTTTGCACGCGCGCCGCGTGCTGCTCTCTTGTCTGGTGGGAATAATTCAGCCTGACCACGTCCACGCCGGCCGTGATCAGTTTCTTGAAGATCGCCTCGTCGTCGGTCGCAGGCCCGAGCGTGGCGACGATCTTCGTCCTACGCACCGCCCCAACTACCGCCCTAGAAGACAGCACGGGTAGCCTCAGGTATCGGAGAACGAGGATCTCATCCGTGCCTTGCGTCAATAGCCCTCACAGGCGGGAAGCACGGCGGGATTGGCTCGCGCACGCTCTTCGAGGATCGCCACAGCAGGCAATGTCTTCCCCTCTATAAATTCCAAGAACGCTCCTCCTCCGGTCGATATATAGGAGAGCCGATTAGCCAGCCCGTATTTCGCGATCGCCGCCAGAGTGTCTCCTCCGCCGGCAAGAGAGAACGCCTTGCTCCCCGCAACCGCTGCGGCGATGGCCTTGGTTCCGGACTCGAACGCCGGGAATTCGAAAACGCCCACGGGACCGTTCCACAGGATGGTAGCGGCGTTTTGCAGCAACCGGCAATACTCGGCGATGGTCTGTGGGCCGATGTCCAAGATCAGATCATCGGCAGTGACTGCGCGCACGGGCTTTACGCTGACCGTGGAATCCTCGGCCAATTGTTTGGCGCACATGACGTCGCTAGGCAGCGGGATCTGTATTCCCTTTTCGAGCGCGGTCTTCAAAAGCTGCTTAGCAATGTTTACCAGCGGTTCTTCGTGCAATGAGGAACCCACGGGGTAGCCCGCCGCTTTGAGAAGGGTGTTGGCAATGCCTCCACCGGGGATCAGCACGTCCACTTTTTCTAGTAGCGAGTTGAGCGCTTCCAGCTTGCCGGAGACCTTGGCGCCCCCGACAATGGCGAGCAAAGGCCGGGCGGGATCGCGCAACGCCTTTTCTAAAGCGCCGATCTCCGCCGCTAGGAGAGGTCCGGCACATACCCGCGACGCGTACTTTGCGATGCCGTGGGTAGAGGCTTGGGAACGGTGTGCAGTCGCAAACGCATCGTTGACATAGATATCGCAAAGAGCGGCCATGCGTCTTGCCAGCCCATCATAGTTGTCCATCTCGCCGGGGGCAAATCGCACGTTCTCACACAGAACGGCCTCACCCTCCGCGACTTCCACCCCCTCCAGCCAATTTTGGATCAAGGAAACCGGCTGAGCTAATAATGTGGACAGGCGTTCGGCTACCGGCGCCAATGAGAAGGCCGGATCAAACTTGCCCTCCAGAGGGCGTCCAAGGTGCGAGACCAGGATCACCCGCGCTCTCTCTTTCAGCGCCTGACGAATGGTCGGCAGCGCCGCGGCGATACGGCTGTCATCGGCCACCTTGCCGTCTTTTAGGGGAACGTTCAAATCCTCACGCAGGAGAACGCGCTTTCCCGAGAGTTTGCACTCAGCCATGGTGAGCATGTGGCACCCCCGCCCGATCGCTATTTCGCGCTCGCAAACGCGACCGTTACATCGAGCATGCGATTGGAAAATCCCCATTCGTTGTCGTACCAAGCCGAAGCTTTTGCCAGGCGGCCATCGATGACCTTGGTAAGCGTGGCGTCAAACACGCAGGAAGCAGTAGTGTGATTGAAATCGACAGACACCAGCGGCTTATCGTTGTACTCGACGATCCCTTTGAGATCCCCTTCGGAGACTTCGTGCATGATAGCGTTTATCTCTTCGCTGCTGGTCTCGCGAGCCGCTGAAAAAGTCAAGTCGACCAAAGAGACATTGATTGTGGGAACCCGTATCGCAAAACCATCCAACTTGCCTTCGAGCTCAGGCAATACCAGCCCTACCGCCTCCGCCGCGCCGGTCTTGGTCGGGATCATGGATTGCGTGGCAGAGCGGGCACGCCGCAGATCGCTGTGATAGACGTCGGTCAGGACCTGGTCATTAGTATACGAATGGATGGTAGTCATAAGCCCGGCCAGCACCCCGATGCGCTCATGCAGCGGTTTGACCAAAGGGGCGAGACAGTTTGTGGTGCAAGAGGCATTGGAAATTATCGTGTCGCTCGCCTTTAATACCTGCTGATTGACCCCATAGACCACCGTCGCATCGACCTCGTTTCCCGCTGGTGCAGAGATCACGACTTTCTTGGCGCCGGCCGTGATGTGAGCGCTGGCTTTGGCGCGACTGGCAAACAAGCCGGTGCACTCTAACACCACATCGATCCCGAGCGCACCCCAGGGCAAGCGCGCCGGATCGCGCTCGGCCAAGACACGGATTTCATCTCCGTTGACCACCATGTAGTCACCCTGGACGCTCACTTCCCCGGGAAAGCGGCCGTGCGCGCTGTCGTAGCGGGTCAGATGAGCGTTGGTCTCGGCATCACCGAGATCATTGACGGCAACGATCTGAAGCGTGTTATGACGCCCCGTTTCATAGGCCGCGCGCAATATATTGCGCCCGATCCGGCCATAGCCATTGATGGCGACTCTAATTGGCATCATGATCTCCGAATTGTTTTAGATTTATACGAAAGCGAATGTTTCTAAGCCCATACCGATTTTAGCCGTCTCGCCAAGACCTCGCTAGCGCCGAACCGGTCAAAGCACTTGGTTTAGCACCTCGATGATGTGTTCGGCGGAGAATCCAAAATGCGCCATCACGACCTCGCCTGGTGCCGAAAGGCCGTAGCTGTGCATGCCGATAACTATGCCATCCAGACCGACGTATTTTAGCCAATAGTCAGAGATCCCGGCTTCCACCACCACCCGCCGTCGTATCGCCGAGGGCAATACAGATTCACGGTACGAGGTCCCTTGTCGATCAAACACATCGGTCGAAGGCATAGACACCACACGTACCCGGCGGCCGTCTTGGTTCAAGCGCTGAGCCGCCACAACAGCCGGCCCAATTTCAGAACCGGTTGCGATGACGATCACTTCAGGGCTTCCCTCGCAGTCTAAAAGCACGTAGCCTCCGCGCTGGATTTCCGCTATCTGCCGTTCCGAGCGCATTTGGTGCGGAAGCGTTTGCCGAGAGAGCAACAACGACGTGGGTCCCTGTGTGCGCCCTATAGCGTGGCGCCATGCGATGGCGGTTTCTACGCCGTCACAAGGGCGCCAAACCGACATATTGGGCATCAACCGCAGACTCCCCGCGTGCTCCACGGCTTGGTGGGTGGGTCCATCCTCGCCCAAACCTATCGAGTCATGGGTATAGACGAAGATAGTTCGTATTCCCATCAAAGCCGCGAGCCGCAGGGCATTGCGGGCATAGTCCGAAAACACGAGAAAGGTCCCCCCATAAGGGATAAACCCGCCGTGCACAGCGATGCCGTTCATGAGCGCCGACATAGCGAACTCGCGCACACCGTAATAAAGGTAATTCCCGTCCGGGGAATCTCGCCGTACCGTTTTGCAAGCGGACCAAAAGGTGAGGTTTGACTCGGTTAGATCGGCCGATCCCCCCAATAATTCTGGAAGCAACGGCCCGTAAGCGTTCAATGCATCCAGCGAAGCTTTTCTGGTAGCGGCCGACTCTTTGCGCTCCGCAACTTCGCCGATAAATCTCTCGCTGCAAACCTGCCACTCGGCCGGCAGACATCCGGCGACGCGCCGCTCAAACTCGCTCGCCAGCTCCGGATATCGCTCGCGGTAGCGGGCCAAATTCTGCCGCCAAACCGTCTCCCACTGTGCCCCCTGCGCTCGCGCATTCCATGCCTCATAGATAGGCGGTGGGATCTCAAAAGGGGCGTGGGCCCAGCCCATTTGCTTGCGCGCCAGAGCCAGCTCCTCGGCACCCAACGCGCCGCTATGGCAAGCGGCGGAGCCCTGTTTATTCGGTGCTCCCCATCCGATGACGGTCCTGCAACAAATCAGGCTGGGCTTGTTTGTCGCGCCGCGTACTTGTTCTATGGCCGCCTTCACCGCGCTAGAGTCATGTCCGTCCACATCTCGGACCACATGCCAGCCATAAGCCTCGAAGCGCCTCGGTGTGTCATCGGTGAACCAGCCGCGCACATCGCCGTCGATCGACACCCCATTGTCATCGTAGAACGCGATGAGCTTGCCGAGGCCAAGCGTCCCAGCCAGTGAGCACGCCTCGTGGGTGATCCCCTCCATCATGCAGCCGTCGCCGAGAAAAACATAGGTGTAATGATCCACGATTGTGTGTCCCGGGCGATTGAAACGGGCTGCCATCACTCGTTCCGCAACGGCCATGCCGACGGCGTTTGCCATCCCTTGCCCCAAGGGCCCGGTCGTGGTCTCTACCCCTGGGGTATGTCCATACTCGGGGTGCCCGGGTGTCTTGGATCCCAACTGGCGAAAGTTGCGGATCTCATCGAGGGACAGGTCATAACCGCTCAAGTGCAACACCGCGTAAAGCAACATACAACCATGGCCGTTCGACATCACGAAGCGGTCTCTGTCGAACCAGCTTGGGTTAGCGGGATTGTGGCGCAGGAAGTCGTTCCAAAGCACTTCTGCGATATCGGCCATCCCCATGGGAGTTCCCGGGTGACCGGAATTAGCGGCCTGGACGGCGTCCATACTCAGCGCCCTTATCGCCGCCGCCAATTTCCGCCGCGAGGGGGCGCAGTCCAGTTTTTTCTTGCCGGGACCGCTCATCAAATGCCGTTATCTCGTAGTAAAATCAAAAATAGGCATCGCTGAACTCACCACGCCCTGCAGGAGCGAGCGTTCATCGAAATATCAAAAACTACGCATTGTACCGTTGTGAAGAACGCGAGCAAGCGCGGCGCTTCGGACTAACGCATTTAGAATTCCCGTCGCCCAACCGCATTGTCCCACCAATGAACGATAACACACTGGTATTGGTCGACGGTTCTTCCTACCTGTTTAGGGCCTACCACGCCCTACCGCCGCTTTCCACCTCTACTGGCCAACCTACCGGCGCCATCCATGGGGTGATCGCGATGCTGCGCCGCTTGCTAAACGTTTACCAACCGGTCTATGTGGCGGTCGTCTTCGACGCCAAGGGAAAAACCTTCCGTGATGCGCTGTATCCGGAATACAAAGCCACCCGCCCCCCCATGCCTGAGGAGCTCAGTCGGCAAATCGCCCCCTTGCATAGCATCATCCGAGCGTTGGGGCTGCCGCTGCTGATAATCGAAGGGGTGGAGACGGATGACGTTATCGGTACCTTGGCGACGAAGGCAAGTCGGGAGGAGCTGCAAAGCGTGATCTCGACCGGCGATAAAGACCTCGCGCAATTGGTCAACCAACGGGTGTGCCTGGTAAACACCATGGACGACACGCTGTTGGACCACGCCGCTGTGCACAACAAATTCGGTGTCACTCCCGAGCAGATCGTCGATTACTTGACCTTGATCGGCGACACCGTGGACAACATACCGGGGGTGCCGATGGTTGGTCCAAAGACCGCCGCGAAATGGATCAAGCAATACGGAACGCTGGACGCCATCGTGGAAAATGCCCATGAGATAAAGGGAAAAGTTGGGGAAAACTTAAGAGCCAGCTTGGCTTATTTGCCCCTCTCGCGCAAGCTCCTCACGATCGATCGGGACCTGCACTTAGATTGCGGACCACGAGATCTCAAACCCCAGCCCCCCGACAAAGACACGCTACGGTGCCTGTATAAAGAGCTGGAATTTAAAGCCCTACTCAAAGACTTGATAACCGATGAGGAAGCGCAGCCAAAAACGCCGCGCGGACTCCAACGCCATGAAACCATTGTTGAAAAAGCGGGATTCGAGCGTTGGATGCAAAAATTGCAAGAGGCGCCTCTGTTCTGTTTGGATACCGAGACCACCAGCCTAGACTACATCGTAGCCGAACTGGTAGGGATCTCCTTCGCCACGCAGCCCGGCGAAGCCGCTTATATTCCGCTCGCCCATGACTACCCTGGCGCACCGACGCAGCTCGACCGGCATGCGGTGTTAATGGCGCTCAAACCGCTGCTGGAGGACCCCGAACGATGGAAGGTGGGGCACAACCTCAAGTATGACATGAGCGTATTAGCCAATTACGGCATCGAGCTTGGCGGTGTGCGCCACGATTCCATGCTGGAATCCTATGTGCTGGACAGCACCGCCTCCCGCCATGACATGGATTCCCTGGCTTTAAAATACCTGGGGCGACGGACGATTCACTTTGAAGACGTGGCGGGCCAGGGCGCGAAGCAGATCCCGTTTAACCGCGTTGCTGTCGATCAGGCATCGGCCTATGCTGCAGAAGACGCCGATGTAAGCCTGCAATTGCATGAAGCTCTTTGGCCGCGTTTGGACAGCGCGCCTAGATTGAAAACACTCTACCAAGAGATAGAAATCCCCTTGATCCCGGTGCTATCGCGAATGGAGCGCAACGGCGTGCTGGTGGATGAGGCCATGCTGCGCACGCAAAGCACGGAGCTCGCCAAACGCATAATCGCAACCGAGCAGGAAGCCCAAGCGCTTGCCGGGGGGGAGTTCAACCTAGGCTCCCCTAAGCAGATCCAGTTCATCCTGTTTGAAAAGCTTGGCCTGCCCGCAAAGACCAAGACTCCCAAAGGACAAGCCTCCACAGCCGAATCCGTGCTCCAACAGCTGGCGTTGGATTACCCCCTGCCCAAACTCATTTTGGAGCATCGAGCGCTCAGCAAGCTGAAGTCGACCTATACCGACAAGCTTCCCAAACAGATAAACAAACGCACCGGACGGGTACACACCAGTTACCATCAAGCGGTCGCCGCAACCGGCCGTCTGTCTTCCTCCGATCCCAACCTGCAAAACATTCCGGTGCGAACGGAAGAAGGCCGACGCATTCGTCAAGCCTTCGTCGCGGGGCCGGGTTACCAGCTGCTGGCCGCCGACTATTCACAGATCGAATTGCGCATCATGGCACATTTGTCGGGAGACCAAGGCCTGGGCGAAGCTTTTGCCAAGGGGGAGGATATCCATCGAGCCACCGCGGCCGAGGTCTTCGGCTTGGCTCTTGAGGAGGTAGGAGCCGAACAAAGGCGTGCCGCCAAGGCAATCAACTTCGGATTGATCTACGGTATGTCGGCCTTTGGTCTCGCACGCCAGCTAGGCTTAGAGCGTAGCTGCGCACAAGAGTATATCGACCGTTATTTTTCGCGCTATCCTAGAGTCAAACGGTTTATGGAAGAGACTCGTGAGCGCGCGAGACAGCAAGGCTATGTGGAAACGGTGTTCGGACGCCGGCTCTATCTGCCAGAGATCCATTCGCGCAATAGCCAGCGCCGTCAATATGCGGAACGCACCGCCATCAACGCGCCCATGCAGGGCAGTTCCGCTGACATCATCAAGCGAGCCATGGTCTGGATCGACCAATGGCTCAGGGAAAGCCATCTCAAGGCCAAAATGATCATGCAAGTGCATGACGAGCTGGTGTTCGAGGTAGCGGATCCCGCCGTGGACACGGCACGGGAACATATTCGGAGACTCATGGTAGAAGCGGCCCAGTTATCGGTGCCTTTGCTCGTTGAGGTGGGTTTCGGGGCAAACTGGGATGAAGCCCATTAGGGCACATCGATTAATTCGGAGTACCCGCCCTCACAGAGATGTGAGGACATGGGTCAATGATCTTAAGTGATTGACCAGTGGAGCAAAGAAAAAACGCGTTTTTTGCTTTGCGATAAATTGCAGGGAAGCAATTTATCGCAGTGCAGCGCCATTTTCACGCCGCAATATGTGCCATGTAGCAAGTTAAGTTACAGCTAACATTTTCGTGGCGACATTGTGATACCATGCTCGGAGTTGTTCCGTGTTTCGCATTTCTGGATCCCCACTCTGATACCAGCCAAGTAAGCTGCCTATCAACATGGAGCTGATCCCAGCTATCGATCTCAAGGGTGGCAAATGCGTTCGCCTGCGCCAGGGCCGAATGCAGGAGGATACGGTGTATTCCGAAGACCCGGTGGCCATGGCAAAGCACTGGGTAGATGTCGGCGCGAAGCGTCTTCATGTGGTCGATTTGGATGGGGCCGCGCGCGGCAAGCCTATGAACATGAACGTGATCCGGGACATCGTCCAACGTTCGGCCGGGGTCCTCGTGCAAGTGGGGGGCGGCATTCGCGATGAAGATACGATACAAACCTATCTAGACGCCGGCGTGAGCTATGTGATCATCGGCACCAAAGCGGTCACCTCTCCGCATTTCGTAGCTGACGCTTGTCTGGAATTTCCAAATCACATCATCGTTGGGTTGGATGCGCGAGACGGCAAAGTCGCCGTCGAGGGTTGGTCGAAGTTATCACACCATGACCCGCTGCACCTTGCGCAGCGATTCGAACAGGATGGCGTGGCCGCTATCGTGTACACCGACATCAGCCGCGACGGAATGTTGGATGGCGTAAACATCGAGGCAACACTGGCTTTGGCCAGACAACTCACGATCCCCATCATCGCTTCGGGTGGGATCCGCGATCTCGAGGATATCCGTGCCCTATGCGCGATCGAGCACGAGGGCATTAACGCGGCGATCGCCGGGCGTGCCTTGTATGAGGGAACATTGGACTTTGCGCAGGCGCAGAAACTCGCTCAATCAACGGTGGGAGGCTGTGGGACTAGCTAAACGGGTGATCCCATGCCTGGACGTCGACGCGGGTCGCGTGGTCAAGGGGGTCAAGTTCGTCGATATACGCGATGCCGGGGATCCGGTTGAGATCGCGCAACGGTACGATGAGCAAGGGGCCGATGAGCTGGCTTTTCTTGACATCACGGCAAGCAGCGATGAACGGGATACTATCCTTCACGTCGTAGCAGCCGTTGGTGAGCAGGTGTTTATTCCCCTGACCGTGGGTGGCGGGATCCGCACGGTAGCCGATATCCGGCGTATGCTAAATGCAGGGGCGGACAAGGTAGGCATCAATACCGCGGCCGTGCGCAACCCCGAATTCGTCGCCGAGGCAGCCACGCGATTCGGTTCCCAATGCATCGTGATGGCGGTAGATGGCCGGCGGGTTAGCGATAAGCCTCCGCGCTGGGCGATCTTTACCCACGGGGGGCGTCAGCCCGCGGGGATCGATGCCGTGGAATGGTGTGTGCGCATGGCCGAATATGGCGCGGGGGAAATATTGCTTACCAGTATGGACCGCGACGGGACCCGCGATGGATTTGATTTGGAGCTCACCCGAGCCGTTAGCGAGGCGGTGTCGATTCCCGTGATCGCCTCGGGAGGGGTAGGAAGACTACAAGACCTGGTGGATGGCATTACCATCGGCAGGGCGGATGCGGTACTGGCCGCCAGCATCTTTCATTTCGCCGAGCACACGGTGCAAGAAGCGAAAGCCTATATGGCCGCCGCGGGTATCGAGGTTCGGTGAGGATGCCGCAAAGCGTTTGGTTAGACCAACTGCGGTGGAACGATGACGGGCTGATCCCGGCCGTAGCCCAAGAAACCGTCAGCGGCAGGGTGCTCATGCTGGCGTGGATGAACCGGGAAGCGCTGCGCCGCACGGTGGAAGAAGGCTACGCCATCTACTGGTCGCGTTCGCGAGACAGATTGTGGAGAAAAGGGGAAGAGTCCGGTCATGTGCAGCGGGTGCTGGAGCTCAGGCTGGATTGCGATAACGACGCAGTGCTGTTGCTGGTCGAACAACAGGGCGGTGTTGCGTGTCACACCGGTCGCGAAAGTTGCTTTTTTCAGCGCCTAGAAGACGGCTCATGGAACGTCGCTGACCCGGTGGTCAAACAACCCCGTGAGATCTACCGATCTCACGAATGAGATGGAAGAGATCCTGTCACGCTTGTCTAAGCTGATCGAAGAGCGATCGCACGCCGATCCGGGAAGCTCGTACGTGGCCAGCTTGACGCACAAAGGCCTGGACGCTATTTTGCAAAAAGTCGGCGAAGAAGCCACCGAGACGATACTCGCCGCGAAAGGCGGAGATCGCAAACAAATCGTGCACGAGACCGCCGATCTGTGGTTCCACACCTTGGTCATGCTGCAGCAACTCGGCCTGCGTTCGGAAGCCGTTCTGGCGGAGCTGGCCGCGAGGTTCGGGCGCTCGGGCTTGGAAGAAAAGGCCGCGCGTGTTCACGATAGTTGATTGAGGTAAGATGCTACCGCAGATCTCGTTCAAGGCATTTCGCAGTGTGACAGACGGGCAGCTGGAATCTCTCCGGTGCTCTGATTAAACAGCGAGGTTCGGAGTATGGGCTTTAGCGTGACGGAACTGTTAATCATATTGTTTATCGTGGTCTTATTGTTCGGGACCAAGAAGCTTAAAAGCATGGGTGGTGATCTCGGCAGCGCGATCAAGAGCTTTCGTGGCGCCATGGGTCATGCCGATGAGAGCGATCCGACGCCTATTCCCCCAAGGGTAAGCCACGATGTAGCGGGCGATCCGGTGGATCAGGAAGCGGTTTCCAAATCGGAAAAAGACCGCGTCTAAAAGTCACCCATGTTCGATATCGGCTTTTGGGAACTGATGCTGGTTGGCATTGCCGCGCTCTTGGTCCTTGGTCCGGAACGCCTGCCCGCGGCGGCCCGCACCGCCGGACTGTGGGTTAGCCGAGCCCGTCGCGCTCTGGGGTCCTTGCGCGCGGAAATCGAACGCGAAGTGGATCTGGGCGAACTGAAGCGCTTGGAACAAGAAACCAACGCCGGGCTGCGCGATCTGGTCGACGAAACGCGGGCCGGCGTGCAGACCAAGGATCCTGCCCCACAAGCAGCAGCAGAACCGAGGACAAGAGAACCAGGGGTGACTTCCGAGGACGAGCTCAGTATCGATGGCAAATCAAAGCGCTCCACCCAATAACGAGGAAGAGCAGGAACAATCGTTTATCTCTCATTTGATCGAGCTGCGCTCCCGGCTTCTGGCCTGTGTGCTGTGTGTGTTTGTAGTGTTTCTCGTCCTATCCTTCTTCGCGAAAGATATCTACGAAATCTTGGCAAAACCGTTGCTGGCCCATCTCGGCGATGGCGCCACCATGATAGCCACGGAAGTCGCCGCCCCGTTTTTGACGCCATTCAAGTTGACGTTGGTCGTGTCTGTGTTTGTCAGCATGCCTTATCTGCTCTACCAAACCTGGGCGTTTGTCGCGCCGGGACTCTACCGCCACGAACGCCGCTTGGTCGTTCCCTTGTTGGTGTCGAGCAGCTTTTTGTTTTATGCGGGGATTGCGTTTGCGTACTTTATCGTCTTCCCCTTGGTATTTGCCTTCTTCATCGCCATCGCACCCGAGGGCGTCACCGTGATGACGGATATCAGCAAATATCTGGATTTCGTCCTTACCTTGTTTTTGGCTTTCGGCTTGGCATTCGAAGTGCCGATCGCCACTATCCTGCTGGTGAAAACCGGCATTACGACCAGCGAAGCCCTGTCTGCAAAACGCCCTTATGTGATCGTGGCTGCGTTTGTTATCGGTATGCTCCTGACCCCGCCCGATGTCGTCTCTCAAACGTTGCTGGCGGTACCCGTTTGGCTTTTATTCGAGCTCGGCGTGATCTTGTCGAGGTTCGTGGTGCGTGGCGCCGACGCGCAAACCACCCAAGCACAATGATCGCTAGGAGCCTGTCGGACTTAAGGCGGAACTTTTGATGTGCAAACCGATCGGATCGGCAATGGATTCAATGAGCGAGCGTGCATGAGCCACTTCCGTCAATGCGATCGTGACACACCCTACCTGC
>JBOIEG010001165.1:0-1723 GCA_050740915.1 Gammaproteobacteria bacterium
TATGGACAACTTCCCTGTTGCCCACAGCCCAACAGATTTTTTGATACCCAAAATTTCGGACCTATAGAACGTAACTTTATTCCAAGTAATGAATCAGATGCATAAATACGCCTCAGATCAGTACCCATAAATTCTGCGGAGGAGGCCATTTTTTCTTCGTGCGCTTGCCGAAGAAGGCCCCCGTTGCGGTCAACACGCGCGCCATCGGGCTCGACCTGCGCGCCAGCCACAGCGGGTTCGGCCTCACGCTCGGCTATCGCGACGCTACGCTGCTTGCCCGCGTGTCCACGGGCGAAAGCCTCTACATGCGGTTGCGTTTTTTGCCCGACGACGTGGGCGCGACCCGTCTCACCTACTGTCCCGCGGAGGACCCATGCTGGCCCATCGACATCCCCAACGACGCCTTGGCACCGCGCTAGCCGCAGTCCTAGCGCTGCAGCTCGCCGCCTGCGCCGGAACACAGGAAAAGCTCTACATCTCGTCGACGACGGTGCTGAAGCTGGACGCCAGCGTCAATACCGCCCGCACCGCGGGCCATATTCAATTCAGCTATGACCGCTACTTCGTCACCTGGGTGCCGCAAAGTGTCAAGCAGGATGGAGGCGCGCTTGAGGTGATGTCGGCGTTGAACTGCACTGAAGTCACCGTCGGTGACCTGACTCTCAAGAAGTTTGAGGAATCGCTTGCCACCGGCGTCGCCGCCACCAAGTTCGCCCGGCAACTGAAGGACGCCAGCGGCAACCCTTGGTTCGAGTGTTTCACCAAACACAAGTAGGACGCGAAGTACCATGACATCCCGCTATCTCATCCTTCGTCCTTTGGCCCTGGTGAGCGCTGTGATCGGTCTGGCAGCCTGTTAGCCGGCCCTCATTTACGGCGAGCGCACCTCCTTCAATCTGGCTGCGATTCAACTGAATGACGATGTCAGCGAGCCGGTGAAAATCAGTATCGGTTTCTTTCGCTCGGTCGCCACTGTAGCACCGCCGCGCGGCGGCAAGGATCAAGAACTGGAGGTTGAAGTCACAAATCCCGACGGCACGAAGACCATGGTGCACGGCGGCGACGCGGTGAGCGTCTTTTCCAATTTCGATCTGGATTATCTCGGCAACCGCAAGGACGTGACGCCTTCGACGACCCTGCCGCTCACCACCGAAGACCTCAACATCCGCACCCGCTTCGCGTCTGGTCAGGCAGCGATCGAGGTTTCTGAAAACGTTCAGGTTGTCGGTGCCATTCTCGGCGTCCGCGCGTTTGGCCCCGATACGCCGGACGTCCATACCCGAAAGATAAAGCTAATGGATTGCGTAAAGGGGATAGACGACAAAACGACGCTAACCGCCATCGCCGAAAAGGTGAGCGCGACAATCAGTGACGATTCACTTGACGACACAAAAGCTCAGATAAATACCAAGATTGATGGGCTAAGCCCTCTCGCTCTTGAGGGATTGGAGCAATTTGACGAGATAAAGAACTCATGCCCCCAATAGGAGGTTTCCATGCCGAATTTAACTTCTCTTCGTTTTTGCCAAGATGATCTAGGGCTTGATGCGATCACAACAATGGTGCAACAGGGGGAAAAGCGGGTTGGCCCCTTGCTGGCGTCAGAGTTTGTGAAAAAACCTACTGCGCTCGGGATCTCGCGTTCCGGCGGTGCTCGGAATCCTCATGTATTTCAATATACACTGCGGTTCCTGCGCTCCGGCGGAACGCGACCTTCCTTCGC
>JBOIEG010001166.1:0-9392 GCA_050740915.1 Gammaproteobacteria bacterium
GAGCGAAGGGAGGTCGCGTTCCGCCGGAGCGCAGGAACCGCAGTGTATATTGAAATACATGAGGATTCCGAGCACCGCCGGAACGCGAGATCCCGAGCGCAGTAGGTTTTTTCACAAACTCTGAGCCGCTGGCGAGCGCGATCTCTCCGTCTGGAAACTTGCCGACGCGGATCTTGGGGCCGCAGAGATCGGCGACGATAGCCAGTGGGGCGGCAAGGTCCGCAGCGATCGCGCGCACGTGGTGATAACACTGCGCGTGACTCGCATGATCGCCGTGCGACATATTCAGACGGATGACGTTTGCACCCGCCAGGATCAAGCGGCGGATGATAGCAGGGTCGCTGGAAGCCGGGCCCAGCGTGACGAGGATTTTCGTCCGCCGCTGGTCGAGCAGTCGGATATTGGTGATGATACCCATCGCTGCTTAGCGGCCCGACAGGCTCCTAGGCCGCGCCGACTCCTCTAGTCACGAGCTTTGCTTCTCGCCTTCTTGAAGGAGCTCGTGGCATTCGCGGATCAGTTCACGGAAGGACTCGCTAGCCGCCGACCAGTCGACGATATCCACCTTGAAAGGAAGCTCCGACTCGGAAAAATCTTCTTGCAGATCCGCATACCGAGACGCGTTCATGGGCTGGTTCGTTATCACTGCCAGGTCAATATCCGAGTAGGGTTTGAGAGCACGCCCGTGCGCCCGCGATCCGAACACCCAGACATCGCATTCGGGCACATGCGATTTGAGAATTCGTTTTATCGTCTCGAGGTCCTCGGGACCGAGGTGGATCATGGCGAGGCATTGCGCCTCTCGAGTTCTTGCAACAGGCCTTTGGCATCCTGCAAAAAATCCATGGCTGCCTTATGGACTTGCTTAGCCTTCTCCTCGTCGTAGGTATGCGTGGTGATATTGCGCTGGCGGCGGTATTCAAACCAGGCTTGCGGCTTGGCTATCAGACCGCGCTCCGCCCCTTCCCGGATCAGATCCTTGAATGCGAGCGCATCTATGCTCGCTGGGGTGGGTGCATCCAGTTCCAAGCGGCGCTTGAGCATCCTCCAGGAAAGTTCATAGCTGTACTCGAAACGCTGGATCACGGCATCGCGGAGCTCCTCATCCTCCGGTGCGGCCAACGACCGGCTTATGGCCCGCTCCAGGCTACCGATGGCCTTTTTTAGGCTGGCGAGATCGAGTTTCATGGTTCAGCTCGAGACCTGCACGATGACCTGGCACTGGGCGCTTGGATGTCAAACGCCAGCTTGTAATGCTTGCAGCACCTTAGTCGGGTGCTCCCCCGCATCGGAGACCCGTTTCCAGTGTTTTCTCACCTCGCCGTCTGACCCGATCCACACCGTGGAGCGGATGACGCCCGTGGTTTTCTTGCCGTACATCACCTTCTCCCCGTAGGCGCCGTATTTTTCCATCATCTTCTTGTCCGGATCGCACAACAAAGTAAACGGTAGCTTATACTTCGCCCCGAACCTCCGGTGCGATTCCGGATCATCCGGCGATACGCCCACGATCACCACGCCGAGCTTCTGTATATCCTTCCATAAATCGCGAAACCCGCAGGCCTCTTTGGTGCACCCCGGTGTGTCATCCTTGGGATAAAAGTACACGATGACCTCCTTGCCGTTAAAGTCTTTGAGCGCGACCTTGTTTCCCTGGGTGTCTTCAAGGGTAAAAGCCGGTGCCGCCTTACCTTCTTCGATTGCCATCCTTCACCTCCCATCACGTTTGCGCTGATAAGCCCAATGATTCCTTGGTACCGAACGTCATGCCATCAAAACACTCCCTTGACCCGCCCGGTGTTGACATCGATGTCGATGCGTCGATAGGCGGGATCGGAACCCGTGCCCGGCATTAAACTGATATTGCCGGCCACCGGACAGATAAAGCGAGCGCCGCCGTAGGTCAAGAAGTCGCGAATGTGTAAGGTCCAGCCCTCGGGCACGCCCTTGAGCGTGGGGTCGTGTGAGAGCGATAAATGGGTTTTTACCATCATCGTGGCGTAGTCGTTGTACTTGGGGTCTTTCTCGAACTTTTCTGCTTTGGCTTTAGCCTCGGAGGAATAGCTCACTCCATCTGCGCCGTAGACTTCTTTGGCGATGCGCTCGATTCGCTGGCGCAAGGGCGTGTTCATGTCATACAGGAATTTGAAATCGACCTTATCGTTGCAGGCGTCGATGATGGCGTCGGCCAGATCCAGCGCGCCTTCCCCGCCCTTTAACCAGTGATAGGACACCGCCACCCGCGCGCCCGCCTCCTCGCAAAGTTTCTTCGCCAGCTTGATCTCCGCGTCGGTGTCGGTATGGAAGTGGTTGAGGCAAACCACCGGGTTGATGCCGGCTTTCTTCACCGTATTGACGTGCTGGACGAGATTGGACATCCCGTCCTCTAGCCACTTCAGGTTCTCTTGGAAATATTCCTTAGGGATGGGGCGCCCCGGGACCACCGGCGGGGCGCCGGCCTTCACGCCGTGGTGCTTGAGCGCCCGCACGGTGGTGGTGATCACCGACACATTGGGCGTGTTGCCCGAGTAACGGCACTTCACGTTCCAGAACTTCTCGAACCCGATGTCGGCCCCAAAGCCCGACTCGGTGACGTGGTAGTCGGCGAGCTTCAATGCCATCTTATCGGCCACGATCGAGGACTGCCCCACCGCGATGTTGGCGAACGGGCCCGCGTGCACGAAACAGGGCTGCCCTTCTACGGATTGCAGCATATTGGGGTTGATCGCATCGCGCATCCAGGCGGTCATGGCCCCGGCCACCTCCAGGTCTTCCGTGGTCACCGGGTTGCCCTGTCTGTCATAGGCCGCGATGATGCCGCCGATCCGTTTTCTGAAATCGGCTAGATCGCTGAAGATGGAAAGGATCGCCATCACCTCGGAGGACACCGCGATGTTGAACTTGGACTGCATCATGAAGCCGTCCATGGGCCCGCCTATGCCGATGATGATATTGCGCAGCGCCTGAGCACAGAAGTCGATCACCCAGCCCATCTCGACGTTGTTCGGGTCGATGTTCAGACGCTTGAGATTGCGCTCGGCGAGCTTGGCGTCGTCATAGTTGAACTCGTGCTGGATGCGCGCGGTGAGCGCCACCATGGCCAGGTTGTGGGCGTTGATCACGGCGTTGATGTCGCCGGTCAAGCCGAGCGAGAACTCGGTCAGGGGGATGCATTGCGAGAGCCCGCCGCCGGCGGCGGAGCCTTTGATGTTGAAGGTAGGCCCGCCCGAGGGTTGGCGTATGCAGGCGGTGACCTTTTTGCCGCGTTTGCCCAAGCCCTGCAAGATCCCCAGGGTGGTCGTAGACTTCCCTTCGCCGAGCGGCGTGGGATTGACCGCGGTCACTTCGATGAACTTGCCATCGGGCTTTCCCTGCAAACGGTTTAATACCCGAGCGTAATCGATCTTGGCGATATAATGGCCATGGGGTAGGAATTCGTCTTTTTGGATCTGAAGCTCATCAGCGAGCTGCTGGGCCCTCTTCATAGTCTTCTCGGCGGCTTCGGCGATCTCCCAATCGGCGTGTTTGGTGGGGTCTAGTGGCATGACGTGCTCCTTCATTTATCGTGTTATTTATCTTGGGACCTGGTCCAGCCCTTCTCATAGCTGAGCCGCCTGGACTGATCCAAACTCGCGCGCCGAAGGCACGGGGCTGCTACACCCGCTATTCTAGCGGTTCAGCTGAATGATCACTAACGGAGGGCAACAGGCCAAAGCGCTATGGTTTGGGTTATTCCCAGAGGGCTCTATGGCAACAAGTCAGTATGAACAATAATAGGGGACTCGCACCTTGTATGCGAAGCGACAACCCTCGCAGGCTGCTAGACGTGGTTTGCGGAAGGACTTTTACCGTCTTGGGGCACAGCGCGAATGGACGAGAATGCACAGACCAAAAAGCATCTGGACCTGTCACATAAAAACGCTTCATCGGGCATTGCCACCGATATAGCCGTTGCTTTAGCAATTTCAGCCATCCTCTGGAACGACAGAGCTAGGGTTTTCATCCCCGTTTGGTTAGGCCTGATGCTCTTAGGAGAGCTGGCTCGCCTGGTTTTGGTGCGCAGGTACCAGAGAACGTCGCCGGGTGAAGGGCTTATGCCACGGTGGCGAGCAGTCTATGCGTTATGCTCGGCGTATACGGGCGTCACCTGGGGTTCGCTGGGGTTGTTTACTGTGCTGAACCTCGGCTTAGGCTACCAATTGATTATTATATTCGTGTTATTGGCCATGGCGGTGCGGGCACTGTCGTTGGGAGGCGTTTTCTCTCTTGCCTATCCCGATTTTCTGCTATCGATGTTGCTTCCCGTGACCCTGGGCTTTTTGATGCAGGCGGATAGCAGCGGCGCTCTGATGGCGCTCCTGCTGGGGACCCTGATGGGACTACTTTATCAATGCAGCCACGATGTGAACAGCATGGTCGTTTCGACCCTACGGTTGGCGATGCAGAAGGACGCGCTTATCGGCCACTTCATGGCCGCGCAGGAAGCGGAAAGGAAAAGAATCGCACACGACTTGCACGATGGGATCGGACAGGTTTTGAGCGCTATCAAATATAGTCTGGAGAATGAAGCCAAAAAATTGAATCAAAGCCCGGCTCGTGAGGACACCCGCGAGGCGCTTGCGGCGATGGCGCATGCCATGCAAGAGGCAATCGGGGAACTGCGTCGGATCGCCATGGGCTTAAGGCCCGCGATGCTAGAGGATTTGGGGATTTTGAGCACCATCGACTGGTTTTGCCGAAGATACTCGGCTGCCCACCCCAGTCTTAATGTCAGCAAGCGCTACGGCGTACAAGAGGGCGATGTACCGCAACGTTTGAAGGTGGCCATCTACCGCATCGTTCAAGAAGCCTTCAACAATATCGCAAAACATGCCAATGCGGACCAGATATGCTTAGAACTGGAGAAGACCCAAACCGCCATTCTGCTTCTCATTAAGGACAACGGTCGGGGATTCGATATCCGCGAGCATGCAAATCCCGAAATCCCAGAGGGTGGGTCTGGGTTTGGCCTCATCAGCATGCGAGAGCGGGCCGAAGCTACGGGAGGCGCCTTTGCGCTTACCTCCAGTATTGGCGGTGGAACCAGCGTTGAGGCCTGCTGGCCGCTCGCCGGCCTTAGCAGGCTATCGAACGGTTAAGCCGTTTTCGATCGCGTACGCTGTTATCCCGGCGGTATTATGCAGGCCGAGCTTCTGCATGGCGGTCGATCTATGCTTCTCGATCGTCTTAGGACTGAGGGACAGATGCACGGCGATCTCTCGGTTCCGGTATCCTTCTGCGATGAGCTTAATCACCTCTCGCTCACGCTGGCTTATAATCTCCCACGACTTCCGGTTGTCTCCATTGTTCTTGAACGTCTTGAGATAACCTGTCACCACGTCTCGGCACACGCCAGAGCTTAGATAAGTCTTTCCGGACATGACGCTGCGCAGGGCAAAAATCAGTTGATCCTGACCGTCGTCTTTCAACACATAGCCCATGGCGCCTGCTCCCATTGCCGCCCGGACGTATTCTTCCGCTTTATGGAAAGTCAGAACGATGCTCTTGATTTCTGGAAACCGCCGCTTGATGTTTGCGATGGCCTCTACCCCGTTCGTTTGGGGCATAGAAAGATCCATGATGACGATATCGGCCTTCAAAGCGCCGAGGCAACGGAACGCGTCATTACCGTTTCCGGCCTGCCCCACCACTTCTATATCAGGCTCGCACGAAAGCAACGCGCGCAACCCGTCGCATACTATCCGGTGATCATCGGCAATCACAAGTCGAGCCCTTTGGTTTTCCATAAGCACCCCCCTCCGATGTGCTGTTGCTCGAAACTGACTCGACGCCCCCATTCGTCGCGGGTAAGGTAAGGCTTTTTATCCCCGAAAACAAGTTGGGCACGTTATCCTTTAGGGCTCGCGGAGAAATTCCCTGAATGAAATGGGGTATTGTCCCCATGAAGGGGTAGAATTTTGAGAAGCGTTTCTTGATCAGATGGTGGAGCAATAGGTTTAGGTGCACTTTTTATTCTTATTATTCTTATTATTCTTATTGGCATTAAATTACACTTAGAGTCCGACGTGACGACCCCGAACGGGAAAAGAAAAAAACCTATTATGGCGAGTGACAAGTGGCGCAGCATCCGCTACACAATCGGACATAGTGATCGTCCACGGGGTAAAGACAAGTGATATCGCGTTGGAGTCGATTGGCCATAGGCTTTGGGTTAGTGCTCACGGGAGCGTGTGAGGTTTGGTGCTCCGAAACGCTGGCCAGTAAGCCGCCGCGATTTGAGCCGTTCCAGCCGACGAACGGTTGTTGCGTCAAGTTCACTGCCGAGGGGAGCTCGTCGCTTGTTGCTGGGTACCAAAACGGGCGCCTAAGTGTGACCGCTGAACAGACACCGCTTGCCGAAATCTTGCGGGCTGTAGCCCTAAAAACGGAGATCGAAATCAAGGGGTTTGAAAGACTGCGCGCTAAGGCGTCAGTCCGGTTTTCGCAAACGCCGCTAAGCGAGGGACTTCGAACGCTCTTTCGAGAGGTGGGCGATGTAAGCCATGTCGTAATGTGGGCTCCCTCTGGAGAAAGGAACGCTCGGATCGTCAAAGTGATAATTTCGGATCAGCGCTCAGCCCCCGCTTCCGCAGAGGCGCGGGATATACAAGATAGCGACTTGGTGGGGTTAGATCCGAGCTTGACAAGCCATCTAGACGCGAGTATCCGCCGTTGGGCGGTGGGACAATTTGCGGAACAAGCAGATGAAGAGAGTTTTGCTGTTCTACTCGGATCCCTCGAGGATCAAGACGCAAATGTGCGGTTAGCGGCGTTGAATGGAATAGCTCAGCGCGGGGATGCCGCGGTGGAGCCCATCAAGGCTATGCTTGGCCGTGAAACAGATCTTGTGGTTTTGGAAACCGCAGCACAGTTTCTTGGGCAATTTGGAGGAGAGGAGGCGGCCGAACTGTTACGTCAGATGCTGAATGACCGAAACAGTCGAGTCCGCACAGCAGCGGTTGAAGCATTGGGTTACAGCGAGCGTGCCAACGCAACGGAGGCGTTGACACAAGCGGCACAGGACCCGGAGCCAGGGGTTCGCATCAGGGCGATTAGCACGCTCGCGTACTATGTGCAAAACGAAGAGGCACGAGCGGTTGTTAAACAAGCGCTCTCAGATGGTGATGAAACGGTGAGGGGTGAGGCTCGCTCGCTTATGGAAGTTTTTGAAACGCGCGATCCGCGACAGAGAGGAGGTAATGTTAAGGAAAACTAATAAATGAGCGCATCCAGTGTTGGATGCTCAGGAAGACAGTGTTGTAATTATTAATTCATTAGGGAGGGGACCATGGATCTTTTTTACCATCGGCAGAACCAATTTAGCTTCACCAGGCTCGCCGTCGCTTGTGCTGTGAGCCTCATCGCTTGGAGCGCGGGTACCGCATCACCTGAAGCCCTGGCGGCTCCGGACTCCTCGGCAGAAAAGGCCAAGGCGCTGGTGGCTCGGGCAACGGGGCTTGCTGCCGACCAACTGACGGTCGGAAGAGAATCGCTTCTGGCGGAGACCGGGATCAGACGGCTCAAGTTGCTGGACCGCGAAGGCAATATTCACGGGGTTGCCCTCGACGATTCCGGCAATCCAGTGAGCCGCGAGGCAGTGCAAGAGGCCGTCGACGAGCTTAGCCAGAGAGGGTTCGTGGGCAAGCAAGAGGCCGAATTGGCGGAGCGGCTTTCCGCCCAGCGCGATGCCGACCCTATCAACGTCGTCTTCTCGTTGAACGGAGCCACCACCCCGGTCCTAAGACAGGAAGGGCTAACCGCTGAAGCGCGTGCGGCTCAGCTCGCCGCCGTCGGGGACCAGATGGCGGCTATCCAGGCACCTATCGTAAACCAACTGGCGGCCTCTGGCCAACGGGTGGTCTATCAAGCGAAATATGCGCCTATGGTGGTGGTGGCAGCCAACGCTTCTGCGATCCGGGCGATGGAGTCACGGGATGATGTGGAGTGCATTTATCTCGAGCGCGTCCATAAACCTAGGCTCAATATATCCAACGTCGTAGTCCAGGCGAGCACCGTACACAGTAGAGGGATCAATGGGACCGGTGTACGGGTCGGCGTTGTCGAGTCTGGCAGGATAGGGACCCATCCTAACCTCTCCCCGTCCCAGCGGATCCTCTGTCGCTCAGAAGCCACAACTACGGTTAGCGACCACAAGACCCACGTGGCCGGTGTGATCCAGAGCAGCGATGCGGTTAACACGGGTATGGCGCCGAATAGTACGATCGTCGATGGCATCGCTGCGGACTTCGGCGACGCCGAGATGATGGCGGCGACGGACTGTGTGATCGGCCAAGGGGCTACCGCCATCAACATGAGCTTTGGCTCTGAGACAAACGGTGTTTTTGACTCGTTTGCCCGCTTCGTGGACGCCACTGCTGGCAATACTGGGCGTACCATCGTGGTGGCGGTCTCCAATTGGTGCACCGCCAAGATGGGCAGCCCCGAGATCGCCTTCAATGCCTTGGCAGTAGGGGCCTTGGGAGACAACAACACCATACCCTTTGCTGGTGATGTCCCCCCTTGTACGGGAGCCGTCAACTTCAGTGCCTTCCAGGATCCCCTCTCCCCGAATGGTGACCGGGAGGAGCCTGATCTCGTTGCCCCGGGCCACCTCATCGATACCACGAACACGAGCGGCGGCTCTCGAGTGTCAGCGGGACGAGCTTCGCGGCTCCCCATGTGACTGGCGGTGGCGGCCTGCTGCAAGGCAGGACGGCTATTTTCGACGCTCAAAAGGAGCGAGTCGGCGCCATTCTGATGGCCTCCGCGCGCCACAACATCGAGGGTGCTAGCCGGTTAAGTGACAAGGATGGGGCTGGCGGGATCCTGTTGGCCGCCGCAGACCGGGTATTGCTGAACAGCCAGTCTTTCTGGTTTACTAAGCCGGGTGGAGCGGCTGGATTCCCCCATAACCAAAGCTTCACGGCCTCGGCCGGCCAGAAAGTTCGAGTAGTCATCGTGTGGTCCCACAAGACGCCGCTCGGGAATGCCATGACCGAGCCGACGACCGACTTGGATCTCACCATCCTTCGGCCCAGAGGGGGAGCTGTGGGTAGCTCTACGAGCTTCGATAACAATTACGAGATCGTCGAGTTCACGGCCCCCGTGACAGGCGCGTACACGGCCCGGATCACAAACATCCGCGCGAGTGTTGGGATGGAGTTCATCGGCTTAGCCGTTAGTCGAACCGACTCCTAAGCCGCAAAACGTCAGAAAAATTAGCCAAGACTCTAGGAGCCTGTCGGACTTAAGGCGGAACTTTTGATGTGCAAACCGATCGGATCGGCAATGGATTCAATGAGCGAACGTGCATGAGCCACTTCCGTCAATGCGATCGTGACACACCCTACCTG
>JBOIEG010001167.1:0-1487 GCA_050740915.1 Gammaproteobacteria bacterium
GCGAAGGAAGGTCGCGTTCCGCCGGAGCGCAGGAACCGCAGTGTATATTGAAATACATGAGGATTCCGAGCACCGCCGGAACGCGAGATCCCGAGCGCAGTAGGTTTTTTCACAAACTCTGACGCCACTGTGCTTGTGACCGGCGAGACCGGTACCGGCAAGGAGCTCATCGCGCGCGCCATCCACAACCGCAGCCGGCGCAAGGACAAAGCCCTCGTCAAGCTCAACTGCGCGACCCTGCCCGCGGGGCTCGTGGAAAGCGAGCTCTTCGGTCACGAGAAAGGTTCCTTCACGGGCGCCTATGCGCGCAAGCTCGGGCGTTTCGAGTTTGCCGACGGCGCGACGCTCTTCCTCGACGAGATCGGGGAGTTGCCGCTCGACCTCCAGGCCAAGCTCCTGCGCGTCTTGCAGGAAGAGGAGTTCGAGCGGGTGGGCGGGAGCCGAACCTTCAAGGTGGACGTGCGGGTAGTCGCGGCGACCAACCGCGACCTCGAGGCTTATGCCCGGGAGGGCAAGTTCCGCAGCGATCTCTACTATCGCCTCAATGTCTTCCCCATCCCGCTGCCGCCTTTGCGCGAGCGCCGCGAGGACATCCCCGCACTCGTGCGGCACTTCGTTGGAAAATACGCGGCCAAGCTCGGCAAACGCATCGAGACGGTCACCCCGCACACCCTGGCCCTGCTGCAGAGCTACTCCTGGCCCGGAAACATCCGCGAGCTGGACCACATCATCGAGCGGGCCGTGATCGTCACACAAGGCCCGATCCTGGCGTTCGGCGACTGGCTGCGCGAGCCCGGGGGTGGGTCACCCGCCACCTCGTTCCCGACGCTCGCCGGGGCCGAGCGCGCCCACATCGTGAAGGCGCTGGAGCAGTGCGGCTGGCGGGTGAGCGGCGCGCAGGGCGCCGCCAAGCTCCTGGATATGCCCGCCACGACCCTCGAGTCCCGCATCAAGCGGATGGGGCTCACCCGGCCCTCCTGATCTTTCGGGATCGTTCCCGAATCCTCGGGACTCCCGCGCCCGCCCGCCGCCCTAGTCGGCCCCCTTCCGGGCCGCGCCCATACGAGATTTTCCACGCCTAATGAGAGGGTTACATCTCCCTCCCGCGGCAACGCCGCACGTGGCATCGCACTTGCCCAAGTCCCTTCAATTACGAGGAGTGATCATTATGAAACGACAAGAGCAGCGGAATGCCTTTGTGGTGGCCATTATGACCAAGCGCGGGACGATTCTGATCGTCGATGACGAGCCCGACGTGCGCGAGGTGCTAGAGGAATACCTCGGCGCCCAGGGCTACGTAACGCTCGCTGCCGCGGATGCGGCGGCGGCGAGGACTCTCTGCGCGAAGCATCCCATCGACCTGGCGCTGCTCGACATCCATATGCCGGGGGAGGATGGGCTATCGCTCGCGCGCTATCTGCGGGAGCATTATCGGATGGCCATCGTGATCTTGACCTCGGCTGGCACAGTGGTCGACCGCATCGTGG
>JBOIEG010001168.1:0-1690 GCA_050740915.1 Gammaproteobacteria bacterium
GCGAAGGAAGGTCGCGTTCCGCCGGAGCGCAGGAACCGCAGTGTATATTGAAATACATGAGGATTCCGAGCACCGCCGGAACGCGAGATCCCGAGCGCAGTAGGTTTTTTCACAAACTCTGACGCCAAGTCTTTAGCCATCATGGCGGGGATCTGCGGCTGGATTGGGGGACGGACAACACGCGATACCGCAGCGGCCCTCCTTGACCGCATGCTGGCGGCACTTCAGGGGCAAGTAGCGCACCACTCACAAACGCTGCACCACCCTGATGCGGCAATGGGGACCGCTTGGCTACACACGCCCGCGGTACTGGCGCAGGAAGCGGATATCCTCATCGGGGCACAGGGCTTCTGGCGCTGGCTGGATCCCGAGCTCGCAAAGCTCGCCGAAACCCAAGGTGATGCTAAGGCCTTGGCCCAAGGATACAGGGAACGTGGGAGAACGCTATTGAGCGTTTTAGACGGCGCCTTTGCCCTGTGCGCTATCTCGGTCGGCGAGCAAGAGATTTTGCTTGCCGTGGACCGCTTTGGCGTCTGCCCCTTGGCCTACACGGCTGCCTTCGGTGGACTGGTGTTTGGTTCTACCCTCGATTCCATCCGCGCGTATGGCGATCGGGAGCCAGCCCTCTGCAGACAGGCGATCCTGCATTACCTGTATTTCAGCACGGTTCCAAGTCCGGACAGCATCTATGAAGATTTTTTCAAACTGGAGCCTGCCCAGTACGTGCATTACAAAAACGGGCGCATCGACAAGGGCTATTACTGGCAGCCCTCTTTCAACAGCACCGAGAGGGCGAGCAAAGATGCCCTCAAGCTGAAACTGTTAAGCGCCCTGGAGACCGCCACACGGCGTGCTCACTCCCCCAATGCGGGCGCGTTTTTAAGCGGCGGTCTGGATAGCTCCACCGTATGTGGCATGCTGTCCAGGCTCTGTGAGTCGCCAGCCCGGTCATTTTCCATCGGTTTTCATGAGCGGGGCTATGACGAGATGGACTATGCCCGCGCGGCGGCTCGGCACTTTGGCCTGGAGGCACATGAATACTATGTAACACCCGAGGACGTCGCGGCCGCCATACCGATGATCGCAAAAGCCTATGAGGAGCCCTTTGGCAACTCCTCCGCCATCCCGGTCTACTACTGTGCGCGGCAGGCGAGCCAGAGAGGGAACACGCTGCTGCTGGCAGGCGACGGGGGCGACGAGCTGTTCGCGGGAAATGAGCGCTACCTAAAGCAGATGATGTTCGAGCTCTACGGGTGCGTTCCGCGAACCGTGCGCAATGCCCTTTTGGAACCTCTGGCTTTTTCCTTGCTGCAAACCTCAAACCTGAAACCGTTGCAAAAGCTGCGAAGCTACATCAGCCAAGCCAAGATCCCATTGCCCGATCGCATGGAGACTTACTGAGCCGCATGCTCTATCTGGATTGGAAGTTTACCCTGGCGGACAACGACCTGCGCAAAGTCAATCGCATGTGCGAAGCTTGTGGCGTGGAGGTCCGCTATCCCATGCTGGACGCCGATCTGGTGACACTCTCTACCCGCATCCCTGCGCGCATAATGTTAAAAGGATTTGGGTGCGGCTCTTTTAAAACGACGCTCACGGGTGGTCAAGCAGCCTTCTGCAGGGGTAGGCACTCATAGCGTGAGGTATGATTACGCGCGAGCTCTTGGGTCTTATGGAACTCCCAGTACAG
>JBOIEG010001169.1:0-1725 GCA_050740915.1 Gammaproteobacteria bacterium
GGCCCATGTGCTGGCACGCCAATCCCGATGAGGAAACCACCGACTGGAGAGCCGTGTGCGGGAAAACCGCTCGCACGGTTCGGAGGGCGGGGAGACGCGAGTCTTCCCGACCCCTATCACAAATCCATAGCCTTACTACCTTCCCGGTGGTGAGTCTGTGAGGCTTCGAAGCGTTTAAGCGACATGGTTGAGTCGACGTTCAATGGATTGAAATAACGCTCGCCGGGCCTCGTTTTGATGCCCAAGGCAGGCTCACGCACGAGGCCACGCGCGAGCTCATTGCCAAGCTGCTCGCCGCCCTGGCGGACTGGACGCAGCAACTCAAAGCCAAGACATCGGGGAGGATCTGCATATGAGCAATCTGGTGCTGCAAAACGAAGGCTCGCGCTCCACCGACTGTCCCGCCTGTCCGGGCAAGCCCGTGCTCGATCGCATTGAGACGCGCGCCGCGCAGATTGGCGAGGGCTTCACCATCCGCCGCGCCGTGCCCAACCGCCAGCGGCGCATGATCGGTGCCTGGTGTTTTCTCGATCATGCCGGCCCCGCGGATTACGGTCCGGGCAAGGGGCTGCAGGTCGGGCCGCATCCGCATATCGGCTTGCAGACCTTCACCTGGATGATTGAGGGCGAAATACTGCACCGCGACAGTTTGGGCTATGAACAAATTATCCGCCCGAGACAAGTGAACCTGATGACCGCCGGCTGCGGCATCGCGCACGCGGAAGACTCCGTAACCGAGGATGCGGGCCGCTTGCATGCTGCGCAGCTGTGGATCGCGCTGCCCGAGGCCGAGCGCCAGCGCCCACCCAACTTCCGGCACTATCCCGACCTGCCGGTGCTCGAAGCCGGCGGCTTCCGCGTCACCGTGCTCGCCGGCAGCGCCAACGGCCAGACCGCGCCCACCGAGGTCTTCTCGCCGCTGCTGGGCCTGGATATCACCGCGCTGCGCGCCGCGCAGACCACGGTGCGGCTCAATCCTGCCTTCGAACATGCAGCCTTGGTCTTGAGTGGCGAGGCGGAGGTGGCGGGCGAACGCCTCACGCCCGGCACGCTGCTTTATCTGGGCTGCAGCCGCGAACGGATCCCGCTGCGCTGTGGCGCACCCGCGCGTCTGATGCTCATCGGCGGCGAGCCCTTCAAGGAGGAAATCCTGCTGTGGTGGAACTTCGTCGCCCGCACGCAGGAGGAGATGGTCAAAGCGACCGAGGACTGGAACGCGCGGCGCCACTTCGGCGAAGTCAAAGGCAGCCCATCGCCACGCCTCATCACCCCCGATCTTGCCGGTTTGAATCTCAAGCGAGCCCGCCAATAGCCATCGCCAAGAGACAGGGTCTTACTGTGCAAGCCGCTCCGCCGCACGCACCGTATTGGCGATGAGCATCGCTACCGATAGATCCACTTTCCGGTCATGAGTCAGCGCATAGGGAATAAGGGGTTTGCGCAACAAGTGATCCTTCCTTTACGCCGCTTTCACGGGCGTCATAGAATGCAGATTGCGACCGCCGGTGGGCACCGAACCGTGGTGCGTTTGTGCAAGCCGTCTAGAGTCAACTTATAGTTTGGTCAGACGGCGTAATAATCGGGACCGTTAGTTCTTGTCCCACATTACGTCGCACTGCTCCGTTGCCGCGGCGGTTAACATTTCCACTAACGGGTAGGCTCGGTTGGCCAGGCTAACCCGTGGCGCCTTCGTCTCCTCGTCATCATCATCATCATCATCCGCTG
>JBOIEG010001170.1:0-5537 GCA_050740915.1 Gammaproteobacteria bacterium
CAGGTAGGGTGTGTCACGATCGCATTGACGGAAGTGGCTCATGCACGTTCGCTCATTGAATCCATTGCCGATCCGATCGGTTTGCACATCAAAAGTTCCGCCTTAAGTCCGACAGGCTCCTAGAGCCGGTTCTGCAACGCTATTTATCCGCATGGCGGCACCAAGATCCCCAATACGCCGAGCTAGCGCAAGGCAGCACCACAGATGCTTGTTACCGCGAGCTCTTGGGCGCCGACATCGCGCACAGCTTTCAGAAGATCGATGCCATAGACAAATTGATCCACGGTGAGCGCGGCTCCTTCGAGGACTTGCTTACCCTCGCCAAAGCGGAATTGGAGATCGCCTTGCGGCGCTTGTTGCCGCAACTCGACCTCGAGCGGGCGCTGCTGCTGTTCGCCGATCACGGTTTTCGCCTGTCCCCCGACGGCCGCCGCTATCAACATGGCGGCTCATCTACCCTGGAGCGCGTGGTTCCGGTTTGGGTCTGGGAGCCTTTATCCCACGGCAGAGATCCAAGCCTGAGAACGGCTGGCCGGCCGCCGAAACCTGAGGGAATATAGGGCGCTTCAAATTAATCGAAATGCCCTATAGCCATTTTCTTGATCTGACGAGGGGGTCACGTCAGAATGGCCCAATGAGTAGCGTGCCTAAGGGAGAAGACAGCAGCCCGTCAGACCGGGCGTCGGAGTCGTGCGCATCCCCGGGAAAAGCGCCCCGCCGTCTCCCCTCCACCACCGATGCCACAGCCGAGGCTGCCAAGGCGCGCCGCGCCCGGCTGGCGGAGGAAGGCATCGAGACGCGCCAGATTTCCGGCGAGGGACCGGAAATTGCGCCTGAGGAACTGGCCGGCAGCATCGAGGGGTTCGTCGGCTTCGCGCGAATTCCCGTCGGCGTTGCGGGCCCAGTGCGTATCAATGGCTCCGCCGCCCGCGGCGACTTCTTCATTCCGCTGGCCACCACGGAGGGTTCGCTGGTCGCTTCCTACCAGCACGCGTTCAATGCGATGAACCGTACCGGCGGCGTATCCGTCCTGTGCACGCGCGAGCGGGTCGGCCGCGCACCCTGTTTCGAGCTTGCCAATCTCGCCGAGGCCGGGGAGTTTGCGACGTGGCTTCCCTCCCAGCTCGGCGGATTACAGGAGATTGTGTCGGGAAGGTCTCGCTTCTGCCGGTTGGCCGAAATCCAGCACTCGATTGTCGGTAACTCCGTTTATCTGCTCCTTGAATTCACCACCGGAGACGCCGCCGGCCAGAACATGGTCACCGCCGCAGCGCAGGCGGTGTGCGCGAAGCTTCTGGAAGACATGCCGGTTAAACCGCGCCGGTGGTGGAACGAATCGACCATGTCCGGCGACAAGCGCGCGACCGCGAGCGCCTTCAGAACACGCGGACGCAACGTCAGCGCCGAGATTGTATTGCCGGCCAAGTACCTCTGGCGTTATTACCAGAGCGAGCCGGCGCATTTCGTGCGCACCTGGCACCAGGCCATGTCCGGCAGCGCGCAGATCGGCGCCATTGGTCTTCAGGCCAATGTCGCCAACACTCTCGCGGCCCTGTTCATCGCCTGCGGCCAGGACGTGGCCTGCGTCTCCGAGGCCGTGACAGGGCTGACGCGCGTGGAGCCGACGCCGGAGGGTGACGTATATATCTCGGTCACCCTGCCCAACCTGATCGTCGGCACCGTGGGCGGCGGAACCTACCTGCCGACAGCCCGTGAGTGTCTGACGATGATGGGCTGCTACGGTACCGGCAAGGCCCGCAAGTTTGCGGAGATCTGCGCAACCCTCGCTCTGGCCGGCGAGCTGGCCCTGGTCGGCGTCATCTCCAGCGGCGCCTTCGCCCAGGCCCACGCCGGCGCCACCGAGGCCCGCAAGCCGATGGCCGGAGCCTGTCGGACGTAGGATGAATCTACGAGGGCAGTGGGAAATCGGTCCATTTTTCCGATCACTTCGTTAAATAGAACGCGCTATTCGCCTCAAATGATCGAAAAACTGTCCTCGATTTCCCACTCGCGTCGCTACCATCCCCTAAATCCGACAGGCTCCTAGCTCGCGCAATACGAGCGATGTCCAAATCTGTCGCTCGCTTTCTGAAGCGTTACATCCTTCCGACGCTGCTCGTGTGGCTATACCGGGCGCTTGGCCGATCATGGACCTATGTCACGGAAAACGAGCATCACCTGTTCGATGCACTGAAGAGAGATCGGCCGCTGGTGGGCGCCTTTCTCCACGCGCGCACATTCCAGCTTCTGTATTACTTCAGCCGTCCCGGCCGCGGCCGCTGGATCCTGATGTGCTCGCGAAGCCGCGATGGTGAGCTCATGGCACACCTCGAAAAGAGCCTTGGCTACCAGGTAGTGCGCGGTTCCTCCGGCGGCGGCGGCGCACGCGCGCTGGTCGAGATGATCAAGGCGCAGAAGAAGGATCGCGGGCTCAATTCCTGCCTCGCTGTAGATGGCTCGCGTGGGCCGCGCGGCATCGCGCAGGCGGGCATCCCGACACTCGCGCAGAAAACGGGCGGTCTGGTGATTCCGGTCGCTGCTTCGACCGCTTCCTGCCGCGTCCTTTCGAAAACCTGGGACCGAACTGCGCTGCCGCGGTTCGGCGCGAAGCTCCACATTGTATTCGGCAAACCATTCCAGGTGCCGCGCGATCTTGATGCCCGACAGGCAGAGACGCTGCGTGTCACTCTCGAAAGCAGGTTGCTGGACCTGCACGCCGTTGCGGACGGGCGGACGGGCTTCCGCGATACGGCGCCGCTTCAGGCGCCGCAGGCCACGTCCTTCTAGAACGCTACGGCATAACAGAGATTGGAATGGGGCTCTCCAACCCGCTGCGCGCGTCGTGCGCCGGGCCACGCGGGGACGCCGCTCCCGCACGGGGCTCGAGGTCCGTGGTGGATGACGATGGGGGGAAGTGGAGCCCGAGATCCTACTCGCAACGGTTGTCCAAAGCTGATGGTGGCAGGTGAGGAACCCACCGCAGCGACAGATCGGTGGTCTGGCGCCGCCCATCGCCTCCCACGCTGGTCGTTGGTCTCATCTGCACGTGAAGCTTAAGTTAAGATCATCACGAGTCGACATCTTGACAGTTTAGATCGGGTTGTTGTGGTATAAGGCATCATATGAACTGTGAGGCCCGAGTGATGGATGGGATCCGTATTCACCTTCGATGGCCCGGGCGGCTACTGGGCGCGCAGGTGCTGGCGGTCGAGGGCGGGGAGATCATCGAGATCGCCGGGCTCTTCTTACGCCCGCGCCTGAGTATTCAGGAACTCGCCGATCAGCTCTTCCCCTATCTCACGATGGTCGAGCGCTTAAAGCTCTGTGCGCAGACCGTTACCAAAGACGTGAAACAACTGTCCTGGTGTGCGGGCTGAAAGAGGGTTTCGCTATGAATCCAGATATTTTTATCTTGATTGGATTTGGGTTTGCGATGGGCTTGTTACTGGTCCTTTGTTGGGGCTTCTCTTTGATGATGCGCGATCCGTCGCAAGAGAGTCCTGCAGAGAAGCGCCGACGAGAGAAGCGAGAAAAAAAAGAGGCGTCCAAGTTATAAGTCGAGGAGCAGGATCGGCGTGCGGGTGTAACTCAACATAGTTATGCGGTGGGTCGGAAACGGACTTCACGTCGTCCGAAGATGGGGGAGAATTGTCATGCACTCACATCAGGTCCGGCAGTTGCTCGCGGCCCAGCAGCAGCTTGAGTGACCTGGCTTTACCAGGCGTCCTCTCGATGAATCCTAGCCTCTCCAAGCTCAGGACCATCTGATGTACTGAGGGAGGCGATACCCTGAAAAAACTCTGCATATCTGCCTCGGACGGCGAACGCCCGTGGATCTTCGTGTAGTAGTAGATGAACGCGAGGTATTGCCCTTGTTTTACGGTATAGCGTGCTTGCGTCGGGCAGCGTCCCGCCGACGCAATGTCTTTAGGAGTGCCGCGCTTTCTTGCGCCGTCCGCCTCCATGACTAGTTTTCGACCACCCGTTCGAAGGACGCCGCTGCGCTTTCCCGACAAGAGCGACACCGAGCTCGATATCGAAATCGACAAGCTCGCCCGCGCGTTGCGGGCTGGGCGAGCGCGGCCTGGAAGATCGCCCCGCGGGACTGGTTCATCGGCTGGAGCACGGCCCAAAAACGCACGCGGCTGCACCTCATTACCAAATAACGTGCGCTTTCTCCTCTTGCCTTGGGTGCGGGTGGAGCATTTGGCCTCCAAGGTGCTGACGCTGAGCGTGCGCGGGTTAAGTGGGTGCTGGCAGGCCCGTTACGGCCATCCGGTGTATTTGGCCGAGACCTTCTTGGATGGTCTTGCGCTTCACAGGCACCTGCTATCGCGCGGCCAATTGGTCTCTGGTAGGCACGACTCAAGGCCACGCCAAACGGGGCAATACCTACCATCGCCACGGGGCGGTCAAGGGCATTTATCGCTATTCCTTGCAGCGGCGCTGGCGCCAGCGGCTCACGCGCAGCACGTCCGCATGACGCGCGCGGAGGCTCGCCATCCTGGATCTGCCGCGTGCGCAGGCCAAAGCCTCGCCTCGACCGACGCCACCCTCACCGGCCACTCTACCACTGCAAACGACTCCGCCGATCTCAAAAAGGCTGCTGACCGTTTCAAACGGTTAAAGTGATATCAAGTGAATATTTCACAAAAAAATGTGAACAGTTTCGCTGATCAAGGCATTGAAGGGGGTATACTCCACTGTGTCTTTGGTCACGTTATTCGACAAGGAGCTGTCGTTGACTTCATAGCCTAAAAAAATACCAGTCCGACCCAGACGATTATCTCATACCGGAGGATAAAATGAAGAGGCGAGATTTCTTGCTGATGGCACAAGCGCTTGGGCTTTCTGCGTGGTTTGGGGATATGGTGTTTGCACAAAGCAGCGGATCTATACGCATCAGAAGAACCGCGACATCGCAGGCCGCCATTACCGACATTGCCACCCTGCGTAGAGGTGTAAACGTCCTGAAAGCTAATCCGGCGTCGACTCAGTACAGGAGCTGGATGTACTGGGCCAACAGTCATGGCACACCAAACTCAGTCCCAGTTCCGCCAGCCTTGCGAAACGTTTGGCGGCAGTGCCACCATGGAACCGACCACTTTTTGTCGTGGCATAGAGCGTATGTCTTCTTCTTCTTCGAGTCATTGATCCGCGAGATAACGCAAACCGACACTTTCGCCCTGCCTTATTGGCAGTGGTACGGATCTCCTCCTCCTAATTCCTCCTCCTCCTCTTCCTATTCCTCCTGCGTTTGCCCAGCCAACCGTTGGCGGCCTTCCAAACGACTTATTTCACCAGCAACGAGCCTATATGCCGATACGCCTTCTCCAAGGCGCCTTGCAACGGGCTTCGTTTGACATGTTCCAACGGGACCTGGAAGGTAACCCGCACGGCACGGTACATTCTAGTGTAGTGTCCCTTAAATAACTTTACAGACTTTCCAGTGATTGCTATGGTCTCGCTCATGCCGAACACCCGCGTGGCGATCAAGTTGCAGCCGGCTGAACGCACGCCGCTGGAGACAGGGGGAT
>JBOIEG010001171.1:0-1530 GCA_050740915.1 Gammaproteobacteria bacterium
CGATCTCGATCCACAGCTTGTCCGGCTCGACCCGGTCGCTCCACGCCTTGAACAGATAGCGGCAACCATCCGGCGCAATCCCACCGACAGTAATCGCGCTCTCCGCCGCATCGTCCTTGTCGCTGAATGCAGGATCCACGGTCGCCACGATGTGGAGCTCGTGCATCGAGTGCTCGTGCCCGCGGTGGGCAGGACAGTCGCACGATAGGCGCCCATTCGCGTGCCGCCGAAAGTACTTGACGTAGGACGCCGCGAAGCCGCTCTGCGATGGGTCGAAGGGGTCGCAGTTCCGCGAAGCTATCCCCTCGACGATGTAGTTCGTTGTCTCGGTCGAGAGCGAGTAGACCATCGTCTCGCCCGCAGGCTCGATAGAGATGACCTGATCTCGTTTGTGAAAGCCTGTCGTCTCCCACAAGTACTTCTCGATCCGCTTTCTCTTTGCTGTTCCGGCTTGCAAGAATCGGAGTAGAAGAGCACGCCCGCCGTTCAGGGTATAGACTCGGCAATCCGAATTGTTCGTCGTGTAAGAGAACCGAATACCCAACCGATTCAACACCTCTTCGAGACGTTGGCAGACTTCGGGGTTGGCAGAATAGGACTGACAGATCCGAATTGCTCCGTAGGAGATTGATCCCTCGCCGTCCAGCATCCCAGCCAACCAAGCCCAGTCGCCTACATCGTCGTCCCAGTTGTAAGGCTTGCCGAAACGAGATACCAAGTCGCCGACTTGTACGGGCGCATAAGCCGGCTCCATCGACTTCCACTTGAAGTACCGATACCATCGATGATCCGGCGTTACTTGAACGGTTCGTCCCGACTCGAACGTAATCTTTACTGTCTCGGCCACTCGTGACATCGTTGCTGTCACTTCGACCGGCTTGAAGTGAGGGCGCCCCGAACCAGGAAAGTAGAAACCCACAACCTTGTCGCCGGTTTGCACGTCCTCGATTGCCTTCTCGGAGAAGTCGGCCATAAGCACTTTTGACCCAGCCGCCGAGCAACGGTAGTTGCACGAGAACAGGAAAGGGCCGTACTTCTTCTCCAGGCGTTCGAGTTCCGGCCGCGGGTAGCGGGAGGGAAAGATAGGCTCGCCAGTCGTCGCGTACAGAACCTCGGCGGCTGAGCCTTCGAACAGCCTCTTGCGCAATAGCCTCTCCGGCGTGATACCGACGGGCAGGTAGCGCGGGTCGTTCAACTCGGGGCTGCACTCGAAGTTTCCGTAGCAGCCAATCTTCCAGAGCAACATCGAGCCGTCGGCGACTTCGTTCTCGAGCGCCGTCTCTACCACGTCCCCGAAGCCCCAGGGGGTCGCCGTCAACTCGAGCGTCGACCCCTCGTAGTCCTGAAGGGTCGACTCGAGGAGCTTGTACAGCCCGACCGCTCGGTCGACCAGCCGAGGCGAATCCACCGTCATCTCGTTGACCGGGTCGTCGAGGATCGCGTGCCACACGTGCTTCGAGGCTTGGCCGGAGATGATCGACGAGGCTTGGAGCGTCGGCTGCGGCTCGGGCATGAGCGCCTCGTCCCGCG
>JBOIEG010001172.1:0-2663 GCA_050740915.1 Gammaproteobacteria bacterium
TATTGACCTTCCGCGCCCTGTACCAAAGTGAGCGCTTCGATCGCGGTTGGAAACTACTCTCGCAGACTTATAAAGGCACCGTCGAGATCCCGGAAAATGTCGTTCTCTTTCCTCATCAACAAACCCGTTGACGGACCTCAGTATCAGACCTACACCCACGCGGTTCCGATAGCTGCTGATGCTGGCGATGAAAATGCCCTCACCTCAGCAATCGGCGCAATCTCAGCTGACGAAGGCACTGACGTTTTAGTTTACAACGCTGTTTCGCCCACCTTTGGTAAGCCGTCTACCTGGTCTGCGACGCAGTTGGTGTCTGACTTCCAAGTTGACGTAGTAGGCGCGCTGGTGGCCGCGCAAACGGTGCTCCCGTCAATGCGCTCACGTCGTAACGGGTGCATTTTATTCACGGGAGGCGGCTGGGCGCACTATCCGTGGGATCAGGCATCCTCGATTGGAATCGGCAAGTCTGGTTTACGCAACCTGGCCCTCACCCTCGCACAAGAACTGGCAGACAGCGGTGTGCGAGTTGGCATGATCTCAATAATGGGGCAAGTTGCACCAGGAACACAGTTCGATCCAGGCTTAATCGGGCAAGCGTTCTTAAAGGTGTATAACCAGCCACCCTCTGAGCATGAGCCTGAGCTTCTCTTCAAGGGATGAGCGTAACAAGGCGCTGCACCGGAGCGCTCCTATCGTCACGCTCGGAGAGCGCGTACGTTAGGCCTTTTCAACATTGGAGATGACGCGATGGAAAGCGCATATGGCTTAGAGATCCCGCGGAACCTCGCGGAGGCTTGCGACCCGCGTTGGGCCGCTGAGGTCACACATGATAACAAGACGACAATTTATTCATACGGCGATGCTGCTCTCTGGAGGTTTAATGTCCAGGACTGTTAGTGTCACTGCTATGGATAGTTCTAAGAATGCTTGGTTCATGCCTGATGAGTCTGAGCCGCACAAGCGCACATGGATAGCTTTCGGTGCGAGCAAGAAAATATGGGGAAGCAAGCTGCTTCCTGAGGTTCAGCGCTACTTGGCAACGATTGCCAAAACCATCGCGAACTACGAACCAGTTAGCATGTTGGTCAGGGAAAGCGACTATGCCCTTGCAAAAAAACTGATGGGTTCATCGGTTGAATTGATCGTATGCCCGTTGGATGACCTCTGGATGCGTGATACAGGCCCGGTTTTTGTGACCACCAAGCAAGGAGAGAAAGCTGGTATCGATTTCAACTTTATTGGCTGGGGGAAGAAGCAGGAGTTCAAATGGGATGCCGCGGTTGTAGGCTTTGTAACCAAGCAAGCCAAGGTCAACACGGTGCAGACAAGCCTGGTTCTGGAAGGTGGTGGCATCGAGGTTGACGGACACGGCACAGCCATTATTACCGAAAGCTGCGCCCTCAACTCTAACCGCAATCCCGACGTATCCAAAGCCGAGTGCGAAACTGAATTGAAACGCCTGCTGGGCTTGGAGAAAATCATCTGGTTGCCTGGGATCAAGGGCAAAGACATCACGGATGGACATACGGATTTCTACGCCCGATTTGCTCGTCCTGCTGTCGTTGTGGCTGGTTATGACCCCGACCCTGCATCCTTCGACCATGCCGTGACAAAAAAACACCTTGAAATACTGAAGGCTGCAACGGATGCCCAAGGGGGCCGACTGGAGGTGGTTGTTATCAACGGGCCATCTTCCGTTCGAAAAGCCTGTGAAAGCGACGATTTTGCCGCTGGCTACATCAACTTCTATGTTTGCAACGGTGCTATTATTGCGCCGGAGTTTGGTGATGGTCAGGCAGATCGCGCCGCCAAGGAGAAGTTGCAGGCATTGTTTCCGGGTCGAGAAATTGTGCAGATTAATATTGACGGGATTGCGGCAGGAGGCGGAGGTATTCACTGCACTACACAACAAGAGCCAAAGTCCGCGTAGAATGAGTGAGAGTTTGTGAAAAAACCGTCGCGAGCGAAGGAAGGTCGCGTTCCGCCGGAGCGCAGGAACCGCAGTGTATATTGAAATACATGAGCATTCCGAGCACCGCCGGAACGCGAGATCCCGAGCGCAGTAGGTTTTTTCACAAACTCTGAGAGGTGATAAGGTTCACCGATGCCGGACTACCGCCGTTAGCGTGTACCGGGAGGCACTTACTTTTTCACCATCAATCTCTTGGAGCGCCGGGCCGACTTGTTGGTGCGGCATATCGAGGCGTTACGGGAGGCGGTGAAGCGTACGCGAGCCGAACGAGCGTTTCGTATCGACGCCTGGGTCGTGCCTCCCGATCACCTGCATTGCGTGATTACCCTACCACCGGGCGACGGCTACGTGGCCGATATTCTTTTCGCCAACGCGATCCGCGCTTTGCGGAGGCGGGTCGCATAACATTGGGAAGATTCACCGCTACGCGTCGCGGTTTTTCTAAGAGGGAGCAGATGGCCTGGTTTCTAGGGCGGGAATACCGGTGTAATATCCTCCTTATACCGAGCGCCGAGCACTCACCTCTGATCAAGGATCTAAATGATGACTCCCCTATTGCATACAACTAGTGTAGTGTCCCTTAAATAACTTTACAGACTTTCCAGTGATTGCTATGGTCTCGCTCATGCCGACCACCAGCGTGGCGATCAAGTTGCAGCCGGCTGAACGCACGCCGCTGGAGACATGGGGA
>JBOIEG010001173.1:0-1208 GCA_050740915.1 Gammaproteobacteria bacterium
CAGGTAGGGTGTGTCACGATCGCATTGACGGAAGTGGCTCATGCACGCTCGCTCATTGAATCCATTGCCGATCCGATCGGTTTGCACATCAAAAGTTCCGCCTTAAGTCCGACAGGCTCCTAGGCGAATTGAAGGAGATCAGGACATCCTCTATCATTTCTCTTTCGTTGTGCAGATTCATCGATTCACAAAATGCGGAGGCAGCCAATGCGAACGACGACCCTAATCGGAGTAATGACGCTTTTCCTGGTAGCGTGTGCCCACACCTCCACCTTCGAGAACGTGCGTCTCGGCATGAGCAAGGAGGAAGTGGTAAAGGCGGCTGGTCATCCCAACAGCATCATCGCTACCAATAAGGTAGACAATGACCTAGTGGAGGTATTTGAATACCGAAAAGAGGGCATTTGGTGGGGCGATGACTCGTATTGGTTTTTCTTCTCTAACAACACGTTGCAGAAGTGGGGACGGCCTTATGACCATTATTACCTCGACTAGGCGTTCCCTTTCGTGCGCACGAGCGGGTCTCCACGAGGCCGTTCCTTAAGTCGGTGTGGAATGCCATGCGTTTTGCCGCTTTTTCGTTGACGGCAAGGGCTGTGTTTTCGATTTTGTTTCTTTTGAGCGCTGGCTTGCTCGGCGTCGGGTATTATTTGGAGCTTGTAGGCGGATTGGAACCGTGTCCACTCTGTTTAATCCAGCGCTTGTTCTTCGGGTTTATTGGCTTGACCGCCCTCATCGCCACCTTACACAACGCAGAGCTTTTGGGGGTGCGCGTCTATAGTGCTTTGATTGCATTGTTTTCGTTGGTAGGCGCTATCGTCGCCGGCCGCCAAGTCTGGCTGCAGCACCTCCCTCCCGATCAGGTGCCCGAGTGCGGCCCAGGACTATCCTATATGCTAGAGACCTTAGCGCTGGGAGAGGTGCTGCTAAAGATCCTCAAGGGCATCAGCGACTGTGCGGAGATCGGTTGGCGGTTTATGGGGCTGTCGATCGCGGAATGGGCGCTGGCGATGTTCGCGATCCTGTTTCTTATCAGCGCCGTTCAGATGTTGAAACCGGCGCCAACAACCGACTAGAGCTGCGAAGCTAGTGTAGTGTCCCTTAAATAACTTTACAGTTAAGCCGCCTTCTTTTTCCCTCGGGGCAGGGTGGATCTGGGCTTGATCTGCTCCATCTTGACCCGCGCCCGCTCGATCTTCTTGATGATG
>JBOIEG010001174.1:0-2883 GCA_050740915.1 Gammaproteobacteria bacterium
CAGGTAGGGTGTGTCACGATCGCATTGACGGAAGTGGCTCATGCACGCTCGCTCATTGAATCCATTGCCGATCCGATCGGTTTGCACATCAAAAGTTCCGCCTTAAGTCCGACAGGCTCCTAGGCAACAATTTTTATTACAGGGCTCTCAAACCCAATGTGAGAGATGTATAAATCATCTAATCGTGTATTCACTTGCTTAGGACTTATGCTGGCTCTTTCGCTTGGCGCAGCGGATGCTGGAGCAGCCAAGGCGTATACCCCTGGCAGAAGGACGTACCGCCTCGACTACGTGTTCACAATCGATCCGGGGAAGGACGAGCGGGCCGCGTCGGTGCGGATTAGGGTGAGCAGGAACGCGAAATTGCTGCGCTCGGTCCGCTTTCGCTTCGATCCGAAAAGATTTCGTGATTTTAAGGCCGACGGTGACTTGGAGGTGGGCGGCGAGCGACTGCTCTGGAAACCCCCAAAGGGTGGCGGAGAGCTCGCATACCGTGTAACGATAAACCACAAGCGAGGCTCCAATGCCTACGATGCCCTGTTCACATCGCAGTGGGCTTTGTTTCGTGGGGATGATCTGGTACCGCCGGCGACGGTGCGCGCGCTCAAGAACGCCGAAGCCAGAGCTTACTTAACGTTCCAACTGCCAGAACAATGGACGGCCGAAGTCCCTTACCAACGCTTTGCGAGCGGGCGATATCAGGTCTTGCAAGCGCGACGAAAGTTCGATCGCCCGGCAGGATGGATCGTAGCGGGCAAACTCGGGGTGCGCTTGGAGACGATTTCCGACAGGAAAATTACAGTTGCTGGGCCGACCGGCAACGGGGTCTCCCGCCAGGACATGCTGGCCTTCCTGAACTAGAATCTGCCTCATCTCATCGAAATATTCCCGCGCTTCCCCAAAAGGCTATTGATCGTCAGCGCAGGCGATCCGCTATGGCGAGGCGGGCTATCGGGGCCCGCCTCTTTATACATTCACGCGAATCAATCGCTGATCAGCGAAAACGGCACCAGTATCTTGCTGCATGAATTAGTGCATGTCGCTATGCGAATTCGCACCGTGCCACCGGATGATTGGATCGTCGAGGGCCTGGCGGAGTTCTATGCGCTGAAGATCATGCGGCGCTCGGGCACTATCACAAAAAATCGTTACGCGATCGCGCACCAAGCCCTTTCCGATTGGGGTGAGGATGTAGCGAGCCTGAGGCAGCCGCACGCTAGCGGCGCGGTAACGGCCAAAGCGGTGGGTGTATTTCGCGCCCTGGACCAGGAGATCCGAAAACGCACCAAGGGGCAACATGACCTTGACGACGTCGCGCGCGAGCTGGCGAGCGATTACCGCAAGCCCGTAAGCTTAAAAAAGCTGCGCGAAGTAGCAGAGCGAATCGCAGGCGGCTCCTTGGAAGCCCTCGTCTTAGATCCGGTCGAAGGAAAAACGGACCGGCTATCTTCGATAGCCTACTAGGAGCACTTCGATAAATTGCTTCCCTGCGATTTATCGAATCGCAAAGCAAAAAGCGTGGTTTTTGCTTTGCTCCATGGGTCAATCACTTACCGCGATCGACCCATGTCCTCACGTCCCTGTGAGGGCGGGCACTCCGAATTAATCGAAGTGCCCTTAACGCATCATCGCGACGATCTCTTTAAAGTGCTCGTGGCGAGCATCGCCCAACCATTCAAATATAACCGATTCCGCGCCCGTTACCACGATGCCACACTGCTGCATACGTTCCAAGGCATTCTGGTAGTTCTCTAGCCTGCGCGAACAGATTGCATCACCGACGACGAAAACCTGATATCCCCTTTGGCGCAAATCCATAGCCGTTTGCAGGACGCATACATGAGCCTCCATACCGGTAAGGATCACTTGAGGGCGGGCAATTTTTTGCAACTCACCCAAAAAGGCATCGACGCCGGTGCAAGCGAAACACGTCTTCTCGAATCGGCTGGCATAATCAGGCAGCCGTTGCGCGATCTCTGGCACCATAGGGCCGAGACCGGCGGGATACTGTTGGGTTGCCAGCACGGGTATCGCGAGCTTCTGGGCGGCATTGAGCAGCAGGCGCGTATTTTCGACCACGCGGGTCAACACTTTAACCGGCATTACTTCGCCCAGCTTAGTTTGGATGTCGATTACGACTACTTGGCTTTGGCTCGCCTCACAGGTCAATTTAGCCGCCACATGATTTTGCATCACTCATCCTCTTCTTTAAAATTCACGAGTTGTGGTCCCCTTCTCTCCCAGCTTCGCTTGTGAACCAGCCGTTCATCAGCACTAAATCCTCTGGCGACAAGGTCCCCGCTGCGTGCTTTAAGCGCAAACCGTTGAGCACGCGGTCATAGCGGGCCTGGGCATAGTCCCATCGCGCCTGCAGCAAGTCACGCTCCGAATTGATCACATCGACAGCAGTGCGGGTACCAACGGAGTACCTCGCTTGGATGGCCTTGGCGGCGGTTTCGCTGAAGGAAAGCGCTTGCTTTAGCGCTTGATCCCAGTCAACACCCCAGGAACGCGTCGCGAGACTGGCGTTCTACCGCACGCCGTTGTTGTTCCAGCCGTTCCTCCGCCTCATGGTAGCGCTGCGCCGCTTCACGGGTCCGCGAATTGACTTGGCCGCCCTCAAATATAGGGACGTTCACCTGCGGAGGTGCCGCCTGCACAATACCCCAAGTCCCTTTTTGCCTTAATACGTAGCCATTTGCGGATCGATCTCGCGCGCCCAAGCATCGATTCCGCCCTCCAGGTTACAGACCTTACTAAAACCAGAGCGCTCAAGAAACTCGGCAACGTGCTGACTGCGTACCCCGTGATGGCAGATAACCACCGTCGGGGTATCGGGGTCCAGCTCTTCGAGCAGCGTAGGTACCTGCGATACTGGACAGT
>JBOIEG010001175.1:0-1083 GCA_050740915.1 Gammaproteobacteria bacterium
CAGGTAGGGTGTGTCACGATCGCATTGACGGAAGTGGCTCATGCACGCTCGCTCATTGAATCCATTGCCGATCCGATCGGTTTGCACATCAAAAGTTCCGCCTTAAGTCCGACAGGCTCCTAGCAAGTGGGAGTTTCATGGCTCACCAGAACTTCAACCGGATCGAACCGGGCCGCAAGCTGGGTTAGCACGGCTCGCGCAAGAGACTTTTCGGGCGGTTCATGATCGTTCCCCTCATGCGACTTAATTCATGAGAGCAACTTTTTTAGACCAACAAAAGGGGGGAATCGATGAGCTCTAAAACCCAATCCCTTGGAAAACAAGTCCACTACAACGTACCAGCACCTGCCCGCACGATCTCCGCAAGGCGAGCCAAGCCCTCGGCACAAATGGCCCTCGCGCTCGCGCTCGCGGCTTTCACGATCTGGCGACCGGCTTGGGCCGAAGGCTCGGTACAGAGCTATGCCATCCCGGCAGGCTCGCTGGAGGATGCGCTCATGGAATTCGCCGCGCAGGCGGATCTCAAGCTTATTTTCAGACCGATCTCGTCCGTAGTGCGCGCTCCGCCGGACTCACGGGGACCCTGACCCCAGAGCAGGGCGTCGCGCGACTGCTCGAAGGCAGCGGGATCGCCTACCGCTTCGTGGACTCGAACACGGTGACCATAGAACCCACAGCGCCCGCGGATCCTTTGGAACGTCTGGTCGCGGAGGCGGGGAACATGGAATATGCGGGGGCCACGGAGGCCGCGCCGAAGAAGCCCAAAGCGCCGGTCAGGAAGGGCGAAGACGGGCCGACGGTGTTGCCGGAGATGACCGTCACCGCCACGCCGTACGACAAGACGAGCTACTCCGCCCGCAACGCCACCACCGCCACCAAGACCGACACGTCGATCTTCGATACGCCGGTGTCGATCCAGGTGGTGCCGTACCAGGTCATCCAAGACCAGAAGGGCTATCAGAGGTTGTGAATTTTTCGATATTCGCGGCGATAAGCCGCCGAGAGGGGATACCGGCGCCGGTGAGACAAGCGCGGGTGGAATGTCGCCTAGCCCTCGCAAAACCCGCCAATTCGCCCCAAACG
>JBOIEG010001176.1:0-3199 GCA_050740915.1 Gammaproteobacteria bacterium
CGCAGGCCAGATAGCTGTCCTCTCGCGCACAGTCCTGGCTCGGATTCTGCGCCTCGATAGGCGCACTGGAATCTCGGCCAAGGAGGATCTGACGGCGCCTCCACAGACCTGCCGAAAGGACACGGAAGGGCGGGGTGACGGCCCACCTGTGGGCGCGTGGTGATCGGCTGATGATTGCTGCTCATGCAACTTGCTCCCGCACAGGCGGTGAACAGCGGATCGGGGTTCGCTGTGGGGCCATAAGCGACCTTCCATTGCGTCTTATCCGAGCTCGTGACGTCGAACTTCCACAGATTGCCGAATAGATCCCCGGCGTAGATGTAATCCACGATGTAGTTTTCGTTGGCGTCTATAGGCGCGGGGGTGGCGAGCCCGTTGGGGCGACTTAGGCCCGTCGGGTCTTGGGCGGAGCCTTCCTTGGTGTCGAGCTTCGCGATCAAGCTGCCATCGGCGATGTCGACGATATAGAGCACGGCATTGCCCGTGATGCTCTCGGGGCAAAGCGTCGCCGAATTGCCATCAGTGCAGGCAGCGATGGTGTTCCCTTCGGTGTTGTTATAGCCGCTACCGAGTACCGCCGCCCACTTGCCGTTGTGCATGCGCACGATGTTGGGATCGCTGTAGGTATAGCCGAGATCTGCTCCTTCCACTTCGGAACTACTCGCATCGTCATAGCCGTCGGTGAACTCCCACAGCACCTTGGCGGCGATACCGGCCTCCGTATCCATGGTGGCCGGCGGATTGGTGATATCGAGGGCATAGATGCCCTGACCTCCGCCGCGCAATCCGCCGAGCAGCACCGTGTGCCAGGCGCCACCGAAGAAGGCATCGCCCACGATCGGGCTGCCATCGACATAGAAGCGATGGTTGTAGGTAGGACTGGTGAGCTTGTTGAGATCCTTGAACACGCTCGCGGGTACGTAGGCAAAGCGCTCGGAACCGTCGCCGGCAGCGAAACCGTGCAGCATGCCATCGTTGGCGCCGACATAAACCATGGGCGTCCGTCCCGCCTTGCTCGATTCGAAGGCCGAGTAGGTGCCGGTCTCCGGGTCGCCCGCCCGCCAGTTCTCATAGCGCGCCTGCGGCGCCCCTACGTAGGCTGGGGAAGAATACACGCTGTCTCCGAGTCTGCTCGTGCGGGTGCGGAAACCGCTTACGGCCTTGCCGCGCAGATAATCCACGCGCTCGCTACCCTTCGGGGTCGGAACGTCAGGGACACCAGTAGCCGGGTTAATGTTTAGCGCCGCAACCTGAGAGAGATCGAGCTCGCTGGCTCCAGGTGATAACGGGTTAGTCGGCCAGCGGAACGGGATCCCGGGGCTGCCGGTCCCCGCGGCGGAGAGTTTGTAGGTCACGATCTTTCGCACGTCCGCGACCGGGGCATCGAGTAGCTTCGCGGCGTCCCAATCTGGGATAGGCATACCCTTTGCGTCGAGTGGGATCTTGCCATTTGTCTGGATCGCGATCGACAACAGTTGGCCGCTCCAATTCGAAGTGTTGAACTTGGCCTGATAAAGATGACTGTCAGACGTAATGGACCCGCTGTTGAGCGCCACCGAGGCCGCAGAGCTGTTGCGGTCCACGATAGTGCTCAGGATCGAGCTCAACGAGTCGGCGAAGGTCTCGGGATCGGCGGCGCTGAAGAACTCGCCGCGGCTGTTGACCGCCGCATGCCAGAGGTCATCGAGATTTTGTCCGGCGCAGGTGTCGCAGGGCTGTGGCCATGTTTTAGTACCGGCCGTGAGTGCTGGCAAGTCGGCGGCGGGATCCAACGTGCCGAACAATCCCAAGCCCACGGTGTGAGTCACCATGTGCTGCCAGAAGGCGGGGTCCGCCGGGTTGGTCAGAACCTTGTTTAACAGGTCGGTGCGCAGATCGCGCTTCCAGTAATACATGGCGACGTCCGCTAAGGTCCCGCCGCTCGGGTTGGGGTTGCCCCAAGCATCTTTGTATGGATTGGCAGCGGTGTACGTATAGTTCGGTGGCGTCGGGTTTAGCGCATGGTTGGTGATTAAAGTTCCCGCTGTGTTATCCACGTTGGCCTGTGCGGCCGTCGTCGCAGGCGTGCCGTTCCAATAACCGTCCGTCGTCAAGATATTGTAACTCTGCCGGCAAGCGCGCTGTGGGGTGGTGCTGGCAGTGCCCGGCGTTTCCCCCCACGGTCCTGTGCTACCCGTGCGCTCGAAATACTTGCCCACATCATCAAGCGCCTTGCGCAGCGGCGTGCCGGACGTGGGGATCGCATGCCCATAGAGCGAAGTAAAGAAACTCGTGCGGTCGGTGCCCGCGAACTTCCGGACGCCCTTGACCACCGTGCCGGGACTCGCTACGGTATCAATGGTTGCGCCGGCTACGTTGATCGCACCGAACCCCACGCACAGGATGGAGGGCGAGGTGGGATCGTTGGACTGCCCCGCAAAGGCCCGCCCCACGCCCGCCCGCGCGGTGAGGACTCGGGAGCGGTAGTAAGTGTACCAGTTGGCGAAGTTCTGGATCTCCTGGGCATAGGTACAAGTACCTGCGGTGCAGTCGGAACGGTTTCCCCGGCCCTCGCCGGTAAACGGTGCGTTGAGCGATTTGATCTCGATCTTGGTATAATTGGCCGGAGTCCAGATAGCGCCGCCGTTATAACGAAAGTAAGTCGCCGGATAGAAGGGCTTGGAAGTCGATGAAGTGAATGTTCCATTGCTCTGTAGCCAGCGCGCGGATTGCGTGTTATTCACGGTCAAATTGCGCGTCCCTTTGCTCGTGTCCGCTGGGTTGTGATAGGCATAGGGAGCCGTCGTCGTAAACGCGTTGGGAAACAAGGTGCCATCGGCGTTTGACCACGGTAAGTACATGATCGACGGATTGTAATACAGCTTGTTGTTGTAATAAGAGCGAGCGTAGGTTGAGTATTTATTTGCCCCGTCAAAATCAGGCACGTTGTTGTTGTAGTCGGCGGCGGGGCCACTGCCACTATAAACACCTGAAGCCCTCGGAAACATATACATCAGGTAGTCGTCGCAGCAGCTGGGGTCGACCACCGTTGTGACGCTCTCTGGGAGCGTTTCCCACTGCATCGACCCCGAGTCATCTAGGAGCCTGTCGGACTTAAGGCGGAACTTTTGATGTGCAAACCGATCGGATCGGCAATGGATTCAATGAGCGAGCGTGCATGAGCCACTTCCGTCAATGCGATCGTGACACACCCTACCTG
>JBOIEG010001177.1:0-3405 GCA_050740915.1 Gammaproteobacteria bacterium
CGGTGGAATCGGCGCGTTGAGTTTAGCCGGACTTCCGAGTGTGGCCGCACAAGGGATCTACGCACTCGGCTCTGGGATCACGGCGCCGATTTTTAATGCCGGGCGTATCCGCGCCAACATCGCCGCCACCGACGCCAGGTTTGCCCAGGTGGCGGCAAGCTATGAGCAAGCGTTTCTGACCGCTTTGGAAGAGGTTGAGAACGCCTATGTCGCCTACACGACCGCACGTCAGCGCCGCGAGGATCTCCGTCAAGCCGTTGATGCCGCGCGGCGCGCCTATCGGCTTGCCGATGCGTTTTATCGAAGTGGCGTCACCGATTTCCTGTCCGTGCTCGATGCACAGCGAGCCAAGCTTTCCGCTGAAGATGAACAAGCCGAAGCGGAAACGGCGGTCACGGTTGCAATGGTGACGTTGTATCGTGCTTTCGGGGGCGGCTGGGATAGCCATGAGCAACAAGGCATCACTTCAACGCCACAACTGTACGCCCCGCAGGCGAGCGCAGTAAATAGAGAAAAGCTCAACTTGAGTGTGCGGTGGGCTGTCTGCTCTTGGCCGACCGCGGGTACTTCGACCGGGACTATCTCTTGGAACTGACCGAGGCGGGGGCCAGCTTTGTCATCCGTGTCCGGAAAGGTCTAATCCAAAGGTGCTGGAGGCCTTATGCCAACGGATACGACAGTTCTGTGGCAAACCGCACGGCGCCTAGCTAGCGGGGATCGCCACCGGTGCGCGCGTCGACCAGCGCAACCGCCGTGGGGCCGGCAAGGTCGTCCTGCAGCGTTTCGAACTGCACGTCGTCGCCCTTGACCGTCACGCGGTCGAGCGTCCCGCCGCCTTCGGCCATGACGAACGTCTGCCCGCCGATCAGCCGCAAGCCATCGGGAAACTTCAACGCCTTAGGGAACGTAAGAGCGGACATAATATCAGGAGATTATAGGCAGTCTTACTCACGGCATGGGTTACGTAAGAGCGGCACGATTTTCTTATAGTAGTTCAAGCATCACCACGATACCTTGCATTTTGAAAATCGACCAAACTTCTATTTTTAATCGATACTCAGAAACTGTACACAAACTGTTTTTCGGAGGACGAATCAATGAGCAAACCGGTTCCCGGAGCATCTATTGTCACGTTAGCCGCATTGACCATTGCCGCCGGCATAGCCGGTGCCGCCATGATTTCGCCGGCGGACATAAAGGTAGCAGAAGCCATCTTGAAATCTGCACTTAACGCAGAAGAATGCGAACTAGGAAAGACTAGGGCGATCCCAACCGATCTGAACAAGAATGGTAACGAACTCTTGCTCTTCGAGTACCTACTTAGCGCCGATGTCTGCAAGGGTGGCGGCAACTGGGTCCATACTGAAATCGCTGTAATGGACCGCCATGGTGGTAATAATTGGAAGCTGGTCACCCGCCATATCCCCGGCGAGAGTGAGGGGGTAATCGACGGCGTGGGCTCGGTCACGTCTGTAAAGGATGGTGTAATCGAGGTCAAGGTTGTGGGTAAGAATGAGTCCAAGGAGAGAATCTTCCGCTACGAACTTAAGGGCAACACTCTGGTTAGCGCCAGCGTCCGTCGAAAAGTACAAGCGTCTGCTGCCAATCCTTTCGAGGGATGTCCAATGGAATTACCCGCCACCGTTGAAAGATCCCTTAGGCGTGCTACGCCACTCAAAAAGGAAGAAAGTATTTGGACTTATGCAACATCATTTAAGATGTTGGAATTGACGGTGAAGGCAATTAAAGTCGGCGTTTGTGATGCTAGCGGCTCGGATGGGTGTGGATGGGCGTCGTACAGGGGTGTGGTGATGGCGATGCCGCTCAACAACGTGAAAAGTTATTTGAAAAGGCAGACGAGGATTGATTACACGAAAGAGATGAGATCAGACGAAAGCGACGGGACTCTGCGCCCTGTTTTGGCTAGCGAAAATGATAGGGACAGTGTGCTTTACTGTGACCCAGGTGGTGTATGACGAGGTGTTCTCGACCGAAGTACTTACCTTAGCGCGAACGATACCGGTCAGAACTGAACCCGTAAATTGCATTTTGATTTGTCCCGGCTACGACATCATCTGACAGACCGGCCACCGAAGCCACCGTATCAAAAGCCCTATATGCCTAAGCCCCCGGGGCCTCCCACGTGGCCTTAGAGCACCGGAACGAGGGTTGCCTGCGGTGGGAATCAAACCTTCGTCCTCAGCTTGAGCTGCCTATTTTCCATTAGCACTGCTTCGTAAAAGCTAGGGGGCTTACACAACGAGCGGAAGCAGCTATCGAGGCTCCTCGCGTCGGTCTTTGACCCTTCCATGGCTCGTCGACCGTAATTCAGTACACAGGCGTGATGAAGGCGTTATGCTAGTTACGTTTGCCAACCATCAACGGGAGAGAACGAAACATGTGTCCGAAAAATCACAATCGAGATAAACGGGACAGGGCTCGGGCCACTATGCGCTCGCTGCGATCCACTTTTACTTGGCTAGCGGCCAGCCTAGTTGTGGTTGCCTTCATCCCGGCCTGCGAGGCGCCGCCCAAGCCCGGCAAGATCCTGGTCGTTCAACCTGGAAATTTCGAGACAGAGGGCGATGAGAAGCTGTTCCGTGTGGACCCGGCGAGTGGGACGCGTAACATCCTCAGCGACTTCAACGACCCTGCGCAAGGTGCTGAAGGCGTGGACCCATTTGATGTAGCGGTGGAACCGTCGGGCCATATCCTGGTGTTGTCGCTCAGGTTATCCCACCGGCAATTAGCCGATTTATTTTGTGACGAGATGACAGAGATCTCCCACATTATTCGCTCCAGTGGGACAGTGTTGGATGATGGAAGAATGTGAGTAGGGGTTATCGACGTGGTTGGGTCCCTTAGAAAGGGATGTCATCGGTGAAGTCGTGGTCGAGGGTAGTGTCGTCAGGGGGAGCCTCGGTTGTGTGGTTGACGAGGATGTCGAGGAGCGGCTCTTGGTAGGCCTCCCAGATCTCCTGGTGGAGCGCTTCCAGGAAGTCGAGGACGGCAAGAGCCTGGTGCGGAGACCAGTGGTTAGGGATGGGGACGTTGTTCATGGCGTGATCTCCTCTAGGGCGGCCTGGACATGCTCGCAGGTGACGGACTTGGCTTTAGTGAGAGCGGCGCTGGTTAATGCATAGTGGGCCAGGCGATTGAGCTTACGGGGCATGCCCTGGGTGGCCTGGAAGAGGGCCTCGATGGCCGGGGGCTCGATGAGCGGCAGCTCACAGCCGGCCAAGCGCAGGCGATGGGTGAGGTAGTGGGGTAACTCTTCACGCTCTAGGAGCCTGTCGGACTTAAGGCGGAACTTTTGATGTGCAAACCGATCGGATCGGCAATGGATTCAATGAGCGAGCGTGCATGAGCCACTTCCGTCAATGCGATCGTGACACACCCTACCTG
>JBOIEG010001178.1:0-1089 GCA_050740915.1 Gammaproteobacteria bacterium
CAGGTAGGGTGTGTCACGATCGCATTGACGGAAGTGGCTCATGCACGCTCGCTCATTGAATCCATTGCCGATCCGATCGGTTTGCACATCAAAAGTTCCGCCTTAAGTCCGACAGGATCCTAGGAGAAATGGTATGGACGCCTCCCACCTCCGATTGAGGGTGGAGGGCTAGCCCGAATATTGCGCCAGTACCCATGTGCGATGCTGTTTTGAGTTAAAGTTTGATGATTTCACTGCTAATGGGATAGCGACGTTGCAGCCGGTGTATTCGCAGACAGGTCAGAGAGCCAGGCGCTCAGTACGAACGAGGTGAGGGCGATTTCGGGCCACGCCTACCCTTGCGCCGAGCAGGCGCAGGGTTCGCAGAGGCGTTGGGCAAAAAGTTAAAGACGCGAGGCGACTTTGAAAAAGAGCTCTTGATAGGGATAAGCACTCGATAACAAAAACCGTACGCGGCGCGTGTTGCGCACGATGACCACTCCGATCTTGAGCAATTTCAGCCGCAGCGTGCCCACCTGGGCCTGAGCCAGCTCGGTACCCCTGAGAGCCAGGCGGCGAATGGCCTCCACCAAGGTATACGCGAGGGTGGAGAGCAGCAGCCGAAATTGATTGGCCCACCACCCCGTGCAACTGGTGCGGTCGGCAAAGAGATCGAGCTGTTGTTCCTTGATTCGATTTTCCATCTCGCCCCGCGCACAATAGAGCCGCTCGTAGAGCAGCTGCGCATCGCCCTCGAGGTTAGTGACAATATAGCGAGGATTACTTCCCTTCTCAGTATGTTCCGCCTTGCAAATCACCCGTCGTGGATGATCCCAACTGTGCGCCGCGTACCGGAGATCGGCAAAGAGCCGTTGGGTCTCTGCCGTCGTTTCAAACTCGGCCTGCGAACGCGCCAGCCAGGGTTGAGCCAGGGCATTGAGCCGTTCGTTCTTGGCGAGGCCCACGATATAGGCGACCCGATGCCGCTCAGAGTTTGTGAAAAAACCTACTGCGCTCGGGATCTCGCGTTCCGGCGGTGCTCGGAATCCTCATGTATTTCAATATACACTGCGGTTCCTGCGCTCCGGCGGAACGCGACCTTCCTTCGCT
>JBOIEG010001179.1:0-4452 GCA_050740915.1 Gammaproteobacteria bacterium
CAAATAAAGCCCTGGATGCTTCGTCTGCCATGAGGGATACCGTTGCTTCAGTTGTGTTCCCGCTATTTTACCAGCTCCCTTCTCATCATTCCCCTGTCCCAGGAGGTTTTTTCACAGCCTCTCAGGGAAGAATTCAAGCACATTTTACGGTTCACTCCAGAATTATTTCACGACATGGTTCCCTTACGTCTGAAAATCTGCGTACAGGGACCCTCGGGTAAGAGGAAAGCGATCGCACTGTGGGCGGGAAAAAAGCACCTGATAAAGTTGCAGATCGCCAACCCGAAACGCCGCAAGCGATCCGCAAAGATACAAGTGCCACGCGCGAAAAAACTGTTGCCCGTGATCCGCCACAATCCGGTCCTGGATAGCCTCAAAGCGCTGTAGCCACGCTTCTAAGGTTTTCACATAATGCGGCCTCAAGTTCTCAATATCCAGTGCAGCAAACGACCAAGGTTCGAGAATTGCCATCAGTTCCTGCAAGCTAGGGGCATGAGCACCTTGGAAAATGCGCTTGTTAATCCAGATGTTGGTCGCTGCTGGCTTGACACGCCCTATGCTGTGGATGAGCCCCCGCCCTCGACCCGTCAGACAACGATCGATCACCCCGCCTAGCGTCGAATAGCGCTCTTTGCCCACGTGCTCTAACATGCCCACAGAAACGAACGCATCACATTCGCCACGGATGTTTCGGTAATCATCCTGCACAAACGCCACTTGATCGCTGAGCCCTAACCGAGCCGCTTGTATCTGCGCAAACCGCAACTGTTGCGAGGAGATGTTGTATGCGATGACCCGCACACCATAACGGCGGGCCATATGGATGGCGAGCCCGCCCCAACCACATCCAGCCTCTATCACCCGTTCACCCGGCGCCAAGCGAAGTTTACGGCAGATGTGATCCATTTTAGCGGTCTGGGCCTGGTCCAAATCCGATCCCGGCGTCGAATAGTAGGCGCAAGAATATTGCATTGCTCGATCCAACCACAATCGGTAAAAATCGTTGCCAAGGTCATAATGCCGGGTCAACACCTCGTTATCCACCCTTAGACGCTGGAAAATGGCTCGCAATGTGGACAGCAGACCAAAGCCTCGATCGACACCAAGTCGATACATGTGTTCGAGAAATCGCGCCAGATCGCCCTCAACTTCAAGCTCCTCGCGGCTGTACAGATCGCCGAAACACACCACAGGATCCAGTAACAAGCGAAAAACCGCATCACGACGGCGCAACCTCAACCGAACCATGGGAGCCACGCCGACGCCCCCGATCGCTTCACCATTCGACAAAATCAGGGTGACGGGGGGATTTTTCGCCGCTTTGAGCAAAAATCGCGCGCCCCACCGCTCTATCGGACTCGGATTTCTTTTATAATCTATCGTTAGCTCTGGCGTGCCCATAGACTTAAGCAGCTGCATGACCGAACGCAGTTTATCACCACCCGCCCGCAACGCCATTGTCGAAAAGCTAGCGTTATAATGAGCACGTTTCAGTCAGGTCTTTCGCTCAGGAGGGGAACAAATGCCACTTCAGAAATTGCAAGAGTTCCTGGATCGCCACCACGTCAAATACGTGACCATGACCCATTCTCGAGCCTACACCGCCCAAGAGATCGCACAATCCGCGCATGTCTCCGGAAAAGAGTTGGCAAAGATCGTCATGGTCAAACTCGATAATAAGTTGGCAATGGCGGTGTTACCCGCCGCAAGTCAGGTCGACTTTGGACGCTTGAGGCAAGGCACCGGGATAGACAACGCGGAGCTGGCGCTGGAGGAAGAGTTCAAGGACGAGTTCGCGGGGTGCGACGTCGGCGCCATGCCTCCTTTTGGAAATCTCTACGGGATCCCGGTGTTCATATCCCGCGATCTCACCAGAGACGAGAGCATTACCTTCAGCGCCGGCTCCCACACCGAGCTCATGCGACTGGCTTACCGAGACTACAGCCGCCTAGTAAACCCGACGGTGATAGAACTGTAAGGCCATGCTTGCCACAGGTTACGCTGACTTTCCCACCCGCTATTGGCACACCTTAGGCGATAGTCGTGTGCAGTGCGATGTGTGCCCGCGGGCCTGCCGTCTGAATGAAGGGCAGCGAGGGCTTTGTTTTGTCCGGGCAAATCATCGAGGCCGGGTGGTACTGACCAGCTACGGGCGCTCCAGCGGGTTTTGTGTCGATCCTATCGAGAAGAAGCCACTGAATCACTTCTTGCCGGGTACACCCGTGCTCTCGTTTGGTACCGCGGGGTGTAATTTAGCGTGCAAGTTTTGCCAGAATTGGGACATCAGCAAATCACGGGAACTAGATACCCTAGCCGATGAGGCGAGTCCACAGAAGATAGCCGTCGTTGCCCAGGCGCTGGGCTGCCGTAGTGTCGCGTTCACGTACAACGACCCGGTGATTTTCATGGAATATGCTATAGACGTCGCCATCGCTTGTCGGGAACGGGGCATCAAGGTAGTGGCCGTGACGGCGGGGTATATCTGCGAGGGGGCGCGGGAGGAGTTTTACCGCTACATAGATGCGGCCAACGTGGACCTAAAGGCGTTCACGGAACGCTTCTACTGGAAGGTGACCGGGGCCCATCTGGAGCCGGTACTGGAGACGCTCAAATACCTCAGGCACCAGACCAAGGTGTGGTTCGAGCTGACGACCTTACTGATCCCGGGAGAGAACGACTCGGAGCCGGAGCTCGACGAGATGACACGCTGGGTGGTGGCGGAGTTGGGCCCGCAGGTACCCATGCATTTTACCGCCTTCCACCCAGATTGGAAAATGCAGGACAAATCGCGGACGCCGGCTGCGACCCTGACCCGGGCACGGGAAATCGCGCTCGCCAACGGCGTACGCTATGCCTACACCGGCAATGTGCATGATAAAACGGGTGGGAGCACCTACTGTCACGGCTGTGGGCGTTGTTTGATCGGACGCGATTGGTACAACTTAAGCGACTGGGGCTTGGATGAGAAGGGCTCCTGTCGAGACTGCGCCACACCGTGCCCAGGGGTATTCGAGTGCGATCCTGGCGGCTGGGGAGCGAAGCGCTTACCGGTGCACTTGAAAAGTTTTGCGTAGGAGCCTGCCGGACTTGGCTCTGCCGAAAGGCAGCTCCAACAGCCCGATTAAACGCGTGAACGTAGCTGGCTTGCGCTCTCCCCCTCTTTGCTACCGTCTCCCCTCATTCTCGTTCGCCGGACGATGCCGCCGCTGAGCGAGCCTTGGCTCCGATTTGAGAGAGTTGCGCACCTGCACGAGTTTTTGCCGCAAATCGAACACCGACTGGAGCTATTCCTCATCCTCCAAGACGAGCAGGCACGGGACGCGCTCGAGAAAACCTGCGGCGAGCGCATAGAGGCGCTGTTCAGGAAGCACCGCGCCGCTATCCGCGCCAGGTCCACCTCCGATCAGGAGGAATACAACAAGGTGCGTGAGGTGGCGAAAGACCCCGAGGCGCTGGAGTTCCGGCCGCCAACCGACATTGTGGTGGCGGTGGATCGCGCTAAGCCATCTGGTATCGGGAGCTGACCGGCCTAAAGAGCGATTCCACGGGGTTTTAGTCAAATAGACTATGTAAAGAAAAACGAGCTTTCGGCTAGCGCAATACGCGGCGGTTCCACTGACGTGATTTTTTTGCACCCTTGGAAGACGCGCGCAATGAGCAAACCCCTTATTTGGCGAGGCTTTCGGGCTGCACTATGGGATCAGGTTCGGAACATCGAATGACCGAGGCGTCCGTGTTCATCGTCTCGGCCCCCTCTGGCGCTGGAAAGACAAGCCTGGTAAGGGCCTTATTGGAGTCGGCCCCACAGATCACAGTAGCGGTCTCTCACACCACACGACTTATCCGCAGCGGGGAACGCGATGGGGTCGACTATTATTTTGTTCAACCCGCGGTATTTCAGCGCATGGCCGCCCAGGGTGCGTTTCTGGAACACGCCCAGGTGTTCGATCATTGGTATGGGACCTCGCGCCTGGCAGTAGAAAACGAACGGGCGCAGGACAGAGATGTGATCCTGGAGATCGATTGGCAGGGAGCGCGTCAGATCCGCGAACGCTTACCTCAAAGCGCGAGTGTTTTCATTCTGCCTCCTTCGCTTGAAACCTTGCATTATCGCTTGACCCATAGAGGGGAGGATGAGGCCGCTGTGATCGAGCGCCGGATGCGCGATGCGGTCAACGAGATATCTCATTATGCCGAGTATGATTACCTGGTTGTCAACGATGATTTTGGGAAGGCCTTGAGCGACCTGCAAGCTATCGTTCGGGCGAGGCGGCTTAGAAGCTCGGTGCAAAGGCACGTACTCGCGCCTACTTTGCGCTCCTTAAAGTCAATTCCAATAGAGGTATGAGTCTGAACGATCGGTTTTGAATTGCTAATTGAATAACCGATTGTTGTTGCCTGTGGAGCTTGTGGACAGCCGCCGACCTGTGGGCAAGCGGTGGGAAACGCGCA
>JBOIEG010001180.1:0-4867 GCA_050740915.1 Gammaproteobacteria bacterium
GGGCATCGGGGAGGTCTGGGAGATCGCCCCGGCGCGGCAGCTTCGTGAGCGTGCCGGATTTAAAAGAGGCGATCGAGGAATTTAGGCAAGCCTGGAACCAAAATCCCAAGCCCTTCATCTGGACGGCTACCGTCGAGGACATCATCAAGAAGATCGAGCGGGCGCGGGCCAAGATGGAGCAGATCAAGCCCGGATCCACCCTGCCTCGAGGGAAAAAGAAGGCGGCTTAACTGTAAAGTTATTTAAGGGACACTACACTAGCATACCGTGAAATACACAGTTCTGGCCCGGAGCTACGCGGGCGTTATGCATCCGGGTGGGATCACATTTGTTACGATTTATACAGCGACCGAATTACGCTTATCCACTCCCCTTATGGAAGACGCGCAGGTGGTAGACCTCGATCTTTTCGAGAGGGCTTATCGTCATGGGCTCGAGCGCGCCGATGAGCTTTGCCGCCAACTGTTTGCAGTAACAGGTAACAAGCTTTAGCTGCTGAGCCGGCTAGGCAACGTGCGGTCGGTTCAAACGGGGGCAACGATGCCGATCCAACCTGCATTCGCAGGTAACCGTATAAATCAAAAGAAAGGTGGTGTTATGTCTCACGCCATTCGACCAAGAAATCACCTGGCGATCATCCTAGGCGTGCTTTTTACGGGGGCCGTTCAGCCGATCTATGCCGCCGATAACATCGTCGACGCCCTTAAGGGAGGCAAGGTTGACCTGTTTCTGCGCTATAGGTTTGAATATGTGGACGACGACCAGCCGAGGACCGTCGGTGGCCGAAGGGTACCGCTGCAAGATGCTAAGGCCCCGACCTTGCGCACGGCTTTGGGTTACAGCACAGGCCTTTTCCATGATTTTGGGGCGTATGTGCAGCTCGAGGATGTGCGCGTTCTCGGCAACGACGCCTACAACGACGGGGGTACAAACGGTGTCGTCGATCACGCGACCGTGGTGGACCCGGAGGGCACGGAGATCCAGGCGGCCAATCTGCGCTACCGCGAGATCCCCAGGACCACGCTGTGGCTCGGGCGCCAGGAGATCGAGCATCGTCTGGCCCCCCTGCATCGCTACATCGGTAATATCCTGTGGCGGCAGAACTGGCAGGGCTTCGATGGCCTGCGGGCAATCTCCAGTTACGTGCCGGCCACCGTGATCGACTACGCCTATGTGTGGAACACCAACCGCATTTTCGGTGAAGACAACCCAATCCCGGATCGCAGTGACTTTCGCATGGACAGCCACTTTATCAATCTCCAGTACAGTGGGTTCCAATACGGCAAGCTCGAGCCCTACGCTTATCTCCTGGACTTCAAAAGTAGGGCTTCCGAGGGATTCTCCACAGCCACCTTGGGGCTGCGCTTCCAGGGAGCGTATGACCTCATCAAATACCCGATCAAGATCCTATACACGGGCGAGTTCGCGCACCAGATGGACTACGCCGAGAATCCGGCCAACATCGACGTCAATTATTACCTCGGTGAATTAGGCGCGACCTACGCCTTCGTCAACCAACCGATCGAGCTTATCACCGTAAAGGGAACCTATGAGGTTTTGGAAGGCGATGGCAGCGTAGCCGTCAGTAGGAACGCGGTGTCGAGCGGATCGGTGGCGAGGGCGTTCCAAACGCCCTTGGGAACAAACCACGCGTTTCAGGGTTGGGCTGATCGGTTCTTGATCACTCCGGGCGATGGCATCGAGGATATCTTCGTCACTCTAGGTATGAAGGTGTTGGGAGCCAACTTCATGGCGATGTGGCACAATTTTTCGTCGAACAAGGACGACTACGACTATGGGCAGGAATGGGATCTCGTGCTCGAAAAACCCATAGGTAACAATTTCCTGGTCGGGATCAAGTATGCCTACTACGATGCGGATGGGAACGCGACCAACTTAGCGCGCAACGGCGTTTCTGGGCAAGCGTTTGATCTCGAAAAGGCCTGGGCTTACGTGCAATTTAAATTCTAGAACCTCTTCGTTGCACGGCCCGCGATTTGGGCGCAGACGATGAAGCCCCCAGAGATGAAACCCCGCAACATTTTTTACCCCGATCTCACCGAATGGGTTCGGCGGTTCGCAGATAGCGTTCCTGGAGATCAATGGCAGCCCATCAACGTCACAGGAGGTCCCAACGAGACGGCAACTTGCTCGACTTGCCTGACTTACCCTTACCCTTACCCTTGCCCTTGCCCGCGCCGGATCAGATCAAGTTGTGACGCTGGTAATCAATGAACAGCAGAAGACACAGCCGGCGAGGTGCCCGCTCTGACCGTGCTCGAGCGTTTGCCGATCTAGCGCGTGAACCCCTCGAAGGGGCGCTACTCACCCGCAAATTGAAATGAGGGGATAGCCTAAGCGTAGGGGAATTATGTCCAGTGCCCCCCGCTGCACGCCCCGCGTCAATCCTCCTCCTGTTCGCAATCGGCTAGGAAGGTGATGAGCTCACCGCGAAGCTCATAGTAATCGGGGTGATCCAGGAGCATCTTGCGGCTGCGCGGCCGGGGTAGATTGACTTCCATGATCTGACCGACCTTGGCACGCGGTCCGCTGATCATCATGATTACGCGGTCGGCGACTAAAATCGCTTCGTCCACATCATGGGTCACGATCATCGCCGTGACCTTCGTGCGCGTCCACACATCCATGAGCACTTCTTGCAGCTCCCAGCGGGTGAGCGAGTCCAACATACCGAAGGGTTCGTCCAGGAGCAAGAGCTTAGGCGATAATGCAAAAGCGCGCGCGATGCCAACCCGTTGTTTCATGCCGTTCGAGAGATCCCGTGCCTTTTTTTGCATGGAGTCGGCGAGACCCACCCGCGCCAAGTAGTGTTCGATGATGTCGCGCCGTTCTTTGCGCGTGGCATGGGGATAGACCTGTTCCACCCCTAAGGACACATTTTGGAACGCCGTTAATCATGGGACTAGACTGGGAGCCTAGAACACAAGGCCCCGATCGGGGCCTGCCGTCGTGACTTCCTTGCCATCGAGGATGATACCACCTTCACTGATCTCATTGAGCCCGGCGGCCATGGTCAGCACGGTGGACTTACCACAGCCCGAGTGCCCGATGATGGAAACAAACTCACCTTTGTGGATCCGCAGATCAAAGTCTTCCACGACCTTAGAAGGCCCACGCTTGGTGAGGTAGATCTTAGAGACACGGGAAAACTCGACGTAACGATCGAGCGCCCGTTGGATCCCCGGCGGGACCGGTTTCTTTGCCTGGGCGTTTTCGTAGTCCTGGCTGGTGTTAGGCCGCACATTCGGGAGGCTTGCCACCTTGGTGCTCGCGACCGCTGCCCGTGCGATCTGAGGTATTGGGTAACCTGTTTGCGCAGGCGCTTATACTCCTCACTGTGGTTGAGGGTGGCCCGATCGCGGGGTCTCTCGAAATCCACAGTAAACGACGGTCCCAAGGTGGCGTTCGGTCCAGGATTCAAGGAGATGATCCGATCGGCCATGATGATGGCCTCGTCCACATCATTGGTGATCAGAACGACAGTCTTTTTATCCTGGTCCCAGATACGAATGACTTCATCCTGTAACTTGGCTCGGGTCAAAGCATCGAGCGCGCTTAAGGGTTCGTCCATGAGCAAGATGTCCGGATGGGCGGCAAGCGCCCGCGCCACCGCCACCCGCTGGCGCATGCCGCCCGAGAGCTCCGCGGGCCGCTTCTCCATCGCGGGGGTCAGATGGACCATTTCCACATAACGTTCGACATGCGCTTTGCGCTGAGCCGCCGGCCAGTCTTTGAAAACATGATCTACGGCAAGCGCGACATTCCCATAGACGGTAAGCCAGGGCATGAGGGAGTAGCTCTGAAATATAAGCCCCCGATCCGGCCCTGGACCCTTTATGGGCTTGCCGGCCTTGAGCACCACACCTTCGTCCGGGTCGATAAGCCCCGCCAGGATGGAGATCAAGGTGGTCTTTCCGCTGCCGGAAAATCCGACGATAGCGATGAACTCGCCCTCGTGGATGCTAAGATTGATGTCCTTTAATACCTCGGTCTTGTGTCCCGCCGATCCGTAGGACTTGCTGAGGTGCTTAAGCTCGAGCAAAGGAAGAGACGCCGCCGGCAACGGAAGGGGGTTGCATTTGGTGGCGACCTCTCCACTCGTTCCCGAAGACCCGAGCGCCTCGAGCATGAATTTCATGGGCCGCACATCGGTGGGCTCTATCGTCATCCTCATTCCTTCACCCTACCGAGTCTGAGCGCCAAAGGAGAACATCTGCTGCAAGGTCAACATGATGCGATCGAGCAAAAACCCAATACCGCCAATCGTTAGCACCGCCACCATGATCCGGCCCAGTGAGTGCGAGCTGCCGTTTTGGAACTCATCCTAAACGAACTTACCCAGACCAGGGTTTTGAGCCAGCATCTCAAAGTTTGTGAAAAAACCTACTGCGCTCGGGATCTCGCGTTCCGGCGGTGCTCGGAATCCTCATGTATTTCAATATACCCTGCGGTTCCTGCGCTCCGGCGGAACGCGACCTTCCTTCGCTCGCGACGGTTTTTTCACAAACTCTCAGCCGCGATCAACACCATCCAGCCGACGCCCAAGGACAGACGAAGGCCGGTGAAGATAAAGGGCAGCGAGGAGGGGATGACGATCTTCACGATCCGCGTGAACCAACTGAGGCGCAGCACCTTAGAGACATTGATTAAGTCCTTGTCGACGGAGCTAACGCCAACGGCCGTGTTGATCAAGGTCGGCCAGAGCGAACAGAGCGTCACCGTGATGGCGGAATTAATGAAGGATTTCTCTAACCAGGGCTCATACGTAGGATCTTTAAACTTATTCAATTATAAGGGGAACTAACGAGGTTTCACTCGATCCCATAGAGCAATCAAGCACGATTGA
>JBOIEG010001181.1:0-9629 GCA_050740915.1 Gammaproteobacteria bacterium
GTTGGTTGGTGTGTGGCAACAACAACCTCAACACAGGGCAGACCCATCTTGCTATACAGCTACGCAAACTCAGCGAGAACTGGCAAACACCTCCCTACACTAACTACCGCGCGAGCGGTTTAGTACACCGGCCAAAAGCCGTCATTCAGGTCGCCAAGCATAACTGACGGCGGCCCCTGCACTTGGCTTCTGGTGCTCTCGATTAAGAATGACGGATTTCGTCCCACTTGTGCATAGTAGTCAGCTATGCGCCCATCGGGACCAGCGCTTTTACTGGCCGTATCGCGGTATTTTGTGACTCTGATCCCGAGCTTACTCTCGAGGGCAACGACTCAGGCCGTCTCGGACTCCGGATCGAGCGCTATCTGGATCGCGCGCACCAGCCTTTCCCCCGCGCGTATCGTAGCTCAGAATCTCGATGCCCTCGTGCCTTCGGTAATGTGCCTGGGTCAGCGCGGAGACATCGTTGATCACCGCATACGCCACCGGCTCGCTACCCTCCCTCTGGTCAAGTCGTGTCAAAAGCTACGAGCGCAGCTCGTTCAAGTAGGCGTCGGTGAAGGAGAAGCCGAGATATAGAACTGTGTGGCTGACCAGGTACGCCCGCAGGAAGCTCAGATAGTTCGGATTCTCGTAAAGCAGCCGGCGGTAATCTCTGCGAGTCATAACAATCGTCTGCGGGTCATCGAGATCACTGTGCAGCTTCAGCAGCGGACGCTGTTTTCTGTCTTTGGCCGTTACGTACAGCGTGTCAATCCACGGTGTGTGCACCGAGCGCAGGAGCTGTCGATACGTGGAAGGCTCTGGAATCTCCCCCTTCAGCATTCGGTCATAGTTGGTCGTGAGCACCGCCCGAAACGGAATGTCTTTTAGCAACTCCCTCCGGCGTTCCATCATGGGATTCGGAACCGCGTAACTACACTTCGCGCGCAACTGCTCGATCACGGCATCGCGCCCGAGCACGTCCTCGAGTGCCTGAGCTACCTCGTCGAAAGCGTGGCTCGTCTTATCCTTCAGCCGCTCCTCGATCTGCGGGCGTATGTTTTCTGCCTCCGGGCGCGCCGCCAGATCCCGCAGCAGCGACTCCCACGTCGGGAAACCCGCGGCACCCGAGAAGCCGGAGCCGACGAACGCCACACAACGCCCGGACTGGATGGTGTTCACCAGTCCCTTGGGAATGCTTGGCTCGAACGCGGTTTCTGGAATCTCCATGGCAAACCTTCTCTCTGTAATCCTAAAATCAACTCAATTATCAACTCATAGGATCTGTTGCTCTGACCCCGAACCGCCCGAACTCATGTGTCACTGTTTTCTGAGATCCGGGCTTTCGATGCCGATATAGAGGATGAAGGCTCCCTCACGCGCCAAGTTGGTCAGCTCTTGCCGCGAGGCGTCGTGCGGATTGATACCCTTATCCAGCTTGGCAACCACCTTTTCCGTGTACATTTCGCCGACCCTTTGGGGCGTGCCCGGAATCGTGAAGTTCTGTGGCTTAAGCAACAAGTAAATGACGCGTTTTCCATCGACCCTGTAAGAGGCGACCGCCGAAGCCCGTTCGCTCCTGCGGAAGAAGTTAGCAAGGTCGTTTCCACTGTGCCCGCCACCGGTGACCCCAGTCAGGGAGCCTTTTTTGCCGACGCCGATCGAAAGAGGATGGGTATGGAATATTCCGACCACTCTGAGGCTCTGCCAAAGGTCCCGCGCTTTTGAATAGTTGATCTGATCTTCATTGCCCTCAATCAGAATGCTTCCGTAGGTCATCCGTGGAGCCGTATAGCCGAAAAGCAGTCCCCGCTCCTTGTTATCGTCTTGGGAAGCATCGAGCTGCTCCAGCATGTCCCGAAATAAGGGTCGCGGGAGAGTTAGGATCTGGGGCGCGGTACGCGGGTTCTCGGGGCCCTCCTCCATCAGTCGCATGAAGTCTCGGAGAGCACTGGCTTGGGGATCCTTTGTCTGGTCTCTCTGCAGAGCCGGAGTTTGTTGGTCGCCTATCGTGCTCGTGGAAACAGCATCCGGAGACTTGGGTGGCGCCTTTTGGGAAACGCCCCGATCCTCGGTCCCGCGAGCCTCCGTAGCGCGGTCTGATGCGGCGGTTGCGGTCCTTGAGGCCTTTCTCCCAGCATGCTTTGTCCCGGGGCCGTGGTCCCCGGTGTCGCGATCTGCCGCCGTAGTAGCCGTGCCTGGGCCGCTCACCGTCCCTCCCTCACCCCCCGCTTTATGATTTCGTAGCGTGCTTTGTCGTCACCTCGCGCGGCGCGGCATTCAAGCTCGACAATCTCGTTGCCTGGACGGTTAGGTCTCATCAAGGAACTGCAAAGGTCGTCATGGATAAACTGCGGACCGATCAAGCGATGCCCAAGTTCATGGGCCACCACCCAACCGGGCCAATAATCACCGACATTCTTACCGATATAAACGATATCAAGGTGTGGATCGGCAGCGGATGGCGCTGGAATGGGCTTGAGCCTTACCTTTGGAGCAAAGAACACGGCATAGGTCGCGCGTTTGTTCTTGGACCACTCGCTCCTGAGATTTTCCATGCTCGGGGTGGCCTCGTCCGGGTCGACAACAACCGTGAGTTCGATCAGTGGCTTTTGCGCGTCTTCCGGAGCTGTCGCCAGCAGCTTTCGCGTTTTGGCTTCGTCGTAGATTTGGCGCGAGACGATTTCGAACTCAATGCCGCACTGAGACCAGATCTTCGAAGCCGCTTCTATTTCCGCGTCCGGATCGACATTGGTCCCGGCAAGCTGAAACACGTCGATCTTTTTGACGATCAGAGAATACTTGGGCGGCGTCTGGGCCCGCTGTTCCAACGGCGGCGCATCGGTCGTCATTGATGTCTTGGTCAGTGGAATTTTCTCTTCGAGGCCTATGCCTCGGTCGAGGAAGGGGTCGCGCTGAGGGGGAACCGTACCGCGATTCGATGTGCCGCGGTCGACGGTACCACGGTCTGCTACTGACGTTGAAGTCACCGGGCCAGGCATGCTGTGTTACTCTTGCGCAGACGCCTCTTCTCCGCCTGCCGGCACCGGAGCTCCAGGTTCCGCCCGCTCACCGCGTAACGCGCAAATCGCTGCAGCCTGACCAGCGTGTCCCATGCACTCCCCCACCACGACGACTTTCTCAATATCAGGATCGAACGCGTGTTCAGAAGCGGCAAGGTTCGCCCGACGGACATTCTTGAGCTGCTCGCCACGTAATTCTTCGGCAGCGCGCAGGACATCGAGGTACCGATGTGCCCGCTTGAACGGCTCGAGGGCGGCGCCACCTGAGGCGCGAATGTTCAAGTACACGTTATTGGAGTCCACCAGAAACCGTCGCGTGTTGTTCTTGCGATAGAGGTATTCTCCCCACTCATCGTGCGAGATCGGGCGCTTCAATTCGCCGTTTGCAACACGAATCACGTCACCGTTATCGTTCAGCAGTTGGTCTGCCAGTCGGGGCAGATACGAGATGAAGTCGAAAACCTCTTCATCGGTGAGTTGGCGCAAACGCCTTGAACTTGTCTTTTTGGCCTCTCGCTGAAATAGGTCCCAAGCGGGATCCTTAAGTGAACCGGTAATTGGGTCGGTATAGGGATTTGCCAAAACACCAAGCACCTCGTTGATGCCTATGACGAGCTCCCCTTGCTGCTCCACACCGGCAATCACCCAGTCATCGTTGCGCCGACCCAGCAGTGATGTTTGTGACATTTCCCAGTGATCCGCCAGAGGCTTGAGGCCGAACACGGCATAGTTGCCGATGTACCCAATTGGGCCAGTAGGATCTATGATTTCCCAGAGTTCTGCTTCCCTGCCAGTCGGGGTGAAGTCCGAGAGGCTGATGGGCGAGGGCGCCCCGATCTTCTGTATGAGTGCTATGGTGCCTCGCCATTCAATTGGCACACGCCGGCCCTCCTTCTTATAACGGAGCAGCCGCTGGTCGGGCGGTTCATGTGCCCAAATCGCTTGAAAATAGTACAAGAGATTTTGGCGGATATGAGTGAAAAGACGTTTAAGCTTCTGCTCCCAAACTGCCTTAGCTCGCCCCCTCTCTTCCCTTGCACGAAGCTCCTGCTGATAGATTCTTTGTGGCTCGGCATAGATATCTGGTATTGAAAGACCACCTTGGCCGCCTTCCCCGACCTCGAACTTAGCGAATTTCTCCTTTGCCGTTTCTTGCATGGCGGCGAATACCTGCATGTCATCGGACTTCCCTTCCGTGTCGGAATCTTCGGTTTCATTAACATGCTGGCTCAGTTCATTCAGCGTCTCCCGGTAGGATTCATCTTTCAATACCTTGGCGAAGATCCAGTCATGGTCTCTCATCAGGTTTTCCATGTTGGAGTCGCATAGCTGCCCTGCGGTAGGCAGATCCTCCGCCACAAACACGACCATCTGCATCTCGGCAAGATGGGTGAAGACTTCGTACTGGTGCTGAAGCTTGTGATATTCAAAAGTAATGGCGATCTCGTTGTTCGGATTCTTAATTTCGGAGAACTGCTCCGTCTCAAATGTTTGCTCGCTTTCCGTTGAAATCGTCACTTTGGTGTCTCGGCGAATCTTCTCCACCGTCTTCCGCATCGCCTCACTCAGGGACGAGCTGGTTTCCTTGCTCTTTTCTTCGTCTTTGTATCCAATCGATGTGCTGCCCTTGGCATTGAAGACGCCCCAACTAACATTAGCTTCATGCGAGTGGCTCAGGTCCCACGCCTTCATCGCCTCGTTGACGATCTCGCTTGAGTCCTTTGTCGACTCACTGGTTTCGGTTTGGGTCTCCACGGAGGTCGTCGTTTCCAGGCTCGTGGTGCGCTTGTGGCGACGGACGATCTTGGTCGTGACGCGTTCGGTCTGGCCCGGGCCCAGCGGAATGGTCCGCACGATCTCGCCCGGCTGCGTACCGAGGAGGCGCCAGTCCTGGCGATACACGAGACGCAGTCCGAGGTTGGCCGAACCGGACGGGAAGACCTCAAAAGGGGGGAAATTCTGAGGGCAATCCACACCAGTCCTGTATTCGTCTCGCCATCTTTGCGCCCGATCAGACCAGGCACTGTAGGGGTTTGGGGTTTTCATGATTGCTTTGCTCGCGGCCTGCCAGTTGAATTTTGCGGTCGTAAAGTTTGGGGCGTTCATAGCTACTTGCTCGATTGGCCGGGCTCTTGAGGCTGTTCGTCGTATGTCCCAGGCTCGGAAGATCCAGCCTGGTCTCCAGTTTCGTCTGTTGAGGATTGTGTTACGGGGGGCGGATTTACTGCCTCGTGCCACAGATCGTACGCATCGTCAAAATATCTGGACCAGGCTGACCAGAAGCCATAGAAGCTCGGGTAAGCCTGGTAGAGGCGGCTGCGCAGGTAGGCTGCAATTAATTCGGCGAGGAATTCCAAGAAAAGCGGGCCTATCCCTTCGTCGATCTCCGTCTGGTAGGCGGCCACGATAGTCGGAAGCGTCGAGGCCCGGAAGCCATAGAAACCCTCGAGCAGATCCTGAACGACCTGCTCCTCGTCCCAGTCGCGTCGTCTAAGCCGTCTGACCTGATCTCGTACAGACTGCTCGACTCGAACGAGCACATCCAGCATGAGGGCAGCCAGATGAGCACCCACGTCTTCACTCGCCTGGAATTCATCCAAAGTGGTAAGCGCCCGCTCGGATAGACCGCCCCGGTAGCCGGTTTCGGTCGGAAAGAGAAATTCGTAGAAGCTGAAATCGTAGAACGCGGTATTATCAAGCACGCGCTCCGCTTGTTCAATCGGGTCGAATTTCGGCTCGGCCTCGGCTAATACACCCTCGAACTGGCCGATATTTGCCTGTTCTACTCTGGCGTTTTCTTCATCCATCTTCCACCTCCTCGATCGCGAGTCTACCTGTCATTTGCTTCGTTGGGGCGCACCGACTCTGTACGCTTGGACTGTTTCTTTGCTCGCACAAAACGCCGCCTGAAGGTTTCGACGAAGAGCTCTCCTGGACTGTTTTCCGTCATACAGAGGCGGACCGGAGCCCTCGAAATTACGAACCGGAACTCTTTTTTCTGCTCATCCAGCACGACATTGATCCCGGCGGCTGATTTTTCTTCTGGTTTCATTTCGTCCGCTGACACGATACCGCCGAACTTGATTTCGGCTCTCTCGTCACCCCTTTGCATGAACCACTTCTTGGCTTCGCCATCGAAGGCCATGCGCGCCTGTCCGTTCCCACCGGTGCCGATCATCGGAAGAGCAAGCCGAAAGCCGTTTGCGGGAATCCTGTTCTTGGCCTCCGCTTCCTGCAGCGCCTTCACCTTCTCGCTGTAGACTTGAGAAATCTTCGGCGTTGGGACGTTATCTTGGCTCCAAGCGGCGCGTACCTTTTCGAGGATTCTGCGTGTCCCTACCCTACGTTCCTCCATATCGATGAGCCTTATGAGGATTGCTTTCGATACCTGTAACTTCGGCGCTGGAACGGAGGGCAACGGCACCCCCGCTTTATTTAACTCATCAGCCGTCAACCGGATGAGGTAGCTCTCGATTCGACCCGCATTCTGACGAATGCCACACGAGACATGAAGGATCGGTGAACATCCATCCAGGCCCTGGCCCTCAGGAGCCGTTACGAAAAGCAAGAGGTCCGGACGTTTTTCCTTGAGTTCTTTATCTTCGTATTCCAATACGAATGTACCATCTCGATCACTCAAGACGGACCCGAGACGATCGCCCTGGAGCTGCTCCCAGAAATTGACGAGGCTCGCCTGCTTGGATTGAATGGCTTCTTGGGGCAGCGTGTCGAAATCGACGTCGTAAACAGTAACGACGAGATTGGGAATTCCGACACCTGTTTCATGCATCAGGATCTTACCCGTAACCTTATTCATGGTAGTCACCTATCAAGAAGTCCATACAACAATCTAACCTTTCATGGGTTGCATGGTAGCGCCTGACAGGGGCTGGGCAACCGCTATCCCTCCTCGCGGTTTCTCGGCAGCACGAGACACGAAGGTCTTTGAAAAGGCTCGCGGGTAGTTTTTGAGATTTCTTAGAGCCGTGCCCCAGGTATAGCACCTTGTAATGACCTTCCCGATGTCATCCTTATCATCGGCACCGCCTTCAACATAGTCGATTACCGTGGCTATAGCCCTGCACCCTCAATGGCGGCACGCTGAAGATTAGTGATCTCTTCCCGTGAAATGTACTTGTACATTTCGTGTTGTCCATCCGCGTCTGTTTTCTCGGATTTTTCCGGCGACATGAGTTGCTTCGAAACCTTCTCGATCAGTTTGTCTGCGTTTGAGTCGAATAGATAAGGCCATTCATTTTTGGGCTTGGTGGCTATGCCATATACAGCTGATACCCCCTTGTTTCGCAGAATTTGATAACTCACGTCTTCCGTTAGACCAGATAGGGCGTTGTCTCTGCTCCAGTTGACCGAGTCTCCTTTCAATCCTGTCAGGTACTCCTCAAACAACCGATGCTTCTGCCGCACGTTTTCTCGCAAGGAGTCCTCGTCGCCAAATTTTGTTTCCACAAATGTGGCGCAGGCCTCTATGAGCTCATCTCGCAGATTAGGGAAATTACCTTCCTCGTCCGCCAACACATCCATGGATGCAGGCATTCCAAAAAGCGCAAAGTAGATCGCCAAGCGTTGCTTTTTGTTGAGAAAACCTTCGTCGCAGCCATAACGCGCATGCAATCGGGCAATGGCTTCGCTGGCTCCGGCTAAATCCGTAAACAGCTCGGGTCTGTCGTAGAAGTCATGGGAGACTTTGTAGGCTAGATCAATCAGGCAATCCAATTTATAGAAGAAATATAGTCCTGCGATCTGGTGCGGGTCGCTTGTCACTTTCTTGAATGATTCCAAGTCATTAATTTGATGATCAGCAATTGCCATGGCTTTCTCCGATACAAGGAATTAACGGATGCTGTAAAAAAGATAAGAAAATAAACGCAACTTCTAATGGAAATGCCTAGCTCCCAGACTGAAGCGTGGAGAGCGGGGCAGTTTAAGGCTCGCATTTAGTAGAGGTGGTTGCGTGAGCGTCGTCTCTATTTGAGCGTGGTGATTAACGATACACGGGCAAACAGATTTCGGCAGTAAAATATTGCACAATTACTTTGTGCAAAAGTTCACAAATTGGTATAGGTATAGATCCCGTTGTCGGGTGCACGACAGAGCGGTGAAGAAGTGCGGAGCCGTGGCGACATGGGCGTTCGGCGAAGCTCCTCTTTGCCAGGCTCAAAGGACGAATCGGCAACGGGGTGAGGTTATTGCTCAAAGACTACCCGGTGCCGGTCTGATCGTACTCGAGATTCGGGGGGGGTTCGCCGACAAGCTTGAGCACGCGCGGCACCGGTTCGGACTCGGTGACGAAGGTGATCAGCCGCCTTTCGCTGCCACCCTGAGGGTAAATTGTGTCCGCTGGGAGCTTTTCTAAAGCAAGCCGAGTGACGGCTTCGGGTCGGGTACCGACTTCTCAATACCCTGGTCGCTTGCCGGCCAGGAGCTGTCACTCGAGGAGAAGTGCTTAGGTTGCGCGTCCAACGTCGAAAAACAGTGAGGGGTTCGAACATATCCTAAGGGACAGTTGGGAGTACAGTACCGCTCCAGCCATTCCAGAGGTTGGTGAAGCATGAGGACGGCAGAATGGCGGCGATGCATCGCCGGTACGTGTCGGTTGGTGCCTAGAACCGATTGGCGCGCATGCACGCGAGTTCCTCCGCTGTCAGCGCGGCCGGGATCTGGAAGAAATTGAACATCTCGTACATCGGCCGGACGAGGCGATCGACGATTTCAGGGAGCGCGTCGCCGATGGCGTCGGCCTGCGCCTCCGCGTAGCCGACATAGGCGTCCTGATGGCAAGTATGGTGGTCGAACAGCATGCGCGTGCCGGCGAGGTGTACGAGCCGTCTGCCGTTCAGCCCCGTCCACTCTGCACGCAGGATGACCTTGGCCAATGGATCGCCGAGCACGCGCCCCATGCTGGCGGCATGAAGCAGAACCTCGCCGACGCGCCATGTCGGCAGCGTGATGTCGAACACCGTTCCGGGCGGGACGTTCTTGCTGGCGTCGAGCCCATCTTCCTGGTGGCCGCGCATAAGGAAGAACTTGCCCTCGGGCGAGGCGCGCCAGAAATCACCCGTGTCCGGCCGCTCAAGCTTTGAGGCTCGTCCAATCCAGGCTTCCATCAACCCGTTGTATGGATAAGGCGAGACCTCTTCGCGCGAAAGCAAAACGAAGGGCGGCCAGCCGGTATGGCGCACGGTGCCGCGGGCGAGCGCCTCGCGGAATGGGGCAAGCGTTAGGTTATCGAAGCCGCCGACGAGCATGTAGCTGACGCAGAAATAGCCGTGCTCGAATTTGGCCGGCTCAGGGGCGCCGGCGGCGATGAGCTGTTTCCAACGGGCAACGCCGTCGGCCGTCCATTGATCGAGGTCGGTTTTGGCGTCCTTGTCCTGCTCGGGAAGGGCGGCGCCGCCGAGCAGGATGCTGCGCACTTGATCGAGCAGGTTTTCGCGTTGCGCTAGGACGCAGCGGGCGATCAGCGCGTCCCATTCCTGGCCTGATTGCGGCGCTTCGCTTTTCGGGCCGGGACGGCGGATGAAGTATTGGCCTTGATCCATCACCTTGCCATTGGGGCCGGCCTTTTTCGAGCGCACCGGGGTCTTGCCGGGCGGCACGACGATG
>JBOIEG010001182.1:0-2139 GCA_050740915.1 Gammaproteobacteria bacterium
TTGTCGTTGTTTCACTCGGTCCCCCTTATGACTAGAGTCAATCGTGCTTGATTGCTCTATGGGATCGAGTGAAACCTCGTTAGTTCCCCTTATAATTGAATAAGTTTAAAGATCCTACGTATGAGTCACTATTAACTCAAACACACGAGGCATACGATGAAAGCTGCACAGATGAGCCGCTTCGGCGGACCCGAAGTCTTCGAGATCGTCGAATCCCCCACACCGACACCCGGTTCCGGCCAAGTGCTCGTTCGCGTCCGTGCGGCCGGCATCAACTTCGCCGAGACGCTGATGCGCGAGAACCGGTATGCGGTGACGCCCAAACTTCCCGCCGTCTTGGGCACGGAGGTCGCCGGCTCGATCGAAGCTCTCGGAGACGGTGTGGGTGGAATAGAGGTCGGGACGCGCGTCGCCGCGCCGCTCTTCGCCGCCGGCATGTACTTCGGTGGCTATGCCGACTATGTCCTGATCGACGCAGGCCTGGTCGCTCCGTTGCCGGACGCGCTCCCGTTCGAGGATGCGACGGCGCTGATGGTCCAGGGGCTCACCGCCCTTTACCTCACCAAGCGGGCGCCTCCGGAAGGCAAGACGGTACTCATCAATGCCGCCGCGGGCGGGGTCGGCTCGCTACTCGTCCAGCTCGCCAAACGCGCGGGGGCGAAGACCGTGATCGCCGCCGCGAGCACGGCTCAAAAGCTCGAGGTCGCCCGTTCGCTCGGCGCCGATGTCGGCGTCAACTATACGAAATCGGACTGGGTCGAGCAGGCACGCGCGGCGAGCGGGGGAGGCGGGCCTGACATCGTCTACGAATCCGTCGGCGGTTCAGTAACCAAGGCGTGTCTCGATGCGCTGGCGGCGTTGGGCGAGCTCGTCGTCTATGGCGCGCTCAACATCCAGGGATTCCAGCTCGGCGTGCCGGAGCTACTGGGTCTCATCTTCAAGAACCAGTCCGTGACGGGCTTCGCCCTCGCGCCCCTCTTGACGCCGGAGAGCCTGAAGAGGGGCCTCGCGGAGCTATTCGATCTCGCCGTGCGCGGCCAGCTCAAGGTGATGATTGGTGGGACCTATCCACTGGAACGCGCGGCCGAGGCACATCGCGCGCTCGAAGGGCGGCGCACAACCGGCAAGGTCGTCCTGGTGCCGTAACCACGGCTTGCCGTAACCCGACCCACGGATGTTTGTTCGCCAAGGCTCATACGACGCTAACCGAGACTCGCCGAAATACGGATGGGTACGTTCGAAAACGATCGCCCATGAAGGAGCTACCATGGCATTAAATCGCCGAGAATTTCTCAGTCTGGTTGCCGCAGGCGTTGCGACTGGCCTCTTGGTATCGAGTCCGCTGGCTCGAGCCGCGACGAGGCCAAAGATCAAAGCCATCGCCTTCGACGGCTTTACGACCTTTGACCCGCGGCCGGTCTTTGCGCTCACCGAGGCGCTCTTTCCCGGACACGGGGCCGAGCTGAGCAACGCTTGGCGCACGCGGCAATTCGAGTACGCGTGGTTACGGACATTGACCGGCCGTTACTTAGATTTTTGGCACGTTACGGAAGACGCATTGGTTTTTTCCGCCAAGATGCTGAAGCTCGAGCTGAGCCCGGAAAAGCGCAGACAACTCATGCACGCTTATCTTGAGATCAAGGCGTGGCCGGATGCACTGCCGGCCCTGAGGTCGCTGAAAGACGCGGGCATCCGAATGGCCTTCTTGTCCAACCTGACCGCGGCGATGCTCGATGCGGCTGTTAAGAACTCAGGCCTGGATGACATTTTCGAACCGCACCTCAGTACTGACCGGGTGAGAGCATACAAGCCCGATCCTCGTGCTTACCAAATGGGGATTGATGCGTTTGGGTTGCGCCGCGACCAAATTGCCTTTGCCGCGTTTGGTGGCTGGGATGCGGCAGGTGCTAAATCGTTTGGTTACCCGACCTTCTGGGTCAATCGGATGAATCTTCCCGTCGAAGAGTTGGGTGTCGCTCCGGACGCCATCGGCGCCAGCTTACACGAGCTAAAAAATTTGCCTCCTCCGCAGAATTTGTGGGTACTGATCTGAGGCGTATTTATGCATCTGATTCATTACTTGGAATAAAGTTACGTTCTATAGGTCCGAAATTTTGGGTATCAAAAAATCTGTTGGGC
>JBOIEG010001183.1:0-1166 GCA_050740915.1 Gammaproteobacteria bacterium
CATCATGGGAAGCGTGAACCACAGCCTGAGAGGCTGGGCGAACTACTTCCACTAGCGGAGCTCAAGTCTGGCGATGAGCAAGGTCAGAAACCATGCGGAAGACCGGTTGCGAATTCACTTGATGAAGTGCCATAAGGTGAAGGATAGAGGAACCGGCCTGCACCGTTTCCCGAGTGCTGATCTATACGGGCGCTATGGACTGTACAAAGTTCCTGCGGTGGCGGGCTGGCGCTCGGCGCATGCCTCGGCATGAAGAACATCGGAAAGCCGTGTGCGGGAGAACCGCATGCACAGTTTGATGAGGGAGGGCGGGCGAGAGCCTGCTCTCTACTCTACCCTTTCGCTGACCCCTTTCGCCCCTTTCGCCAGAAGAACTACTTCGGCATCTCGGACTATTACCGACCCTGACCTTCGATCGACGCGTGGATCCTAAGGCGCATCTGCATGTGTGACTTCCAACAGTGGCGCTGGGTGCGTACCAAGGTCCGCAACCTTCTGGCGTTGGGGACGAGTAAGCGTCAGGCAATTCTGACGGCGCTCAGCAGCAAGAGCTATTGGCACCTGTCGAAGACCTTGGCGACCCAAACCGGGATGACAATCGCCTGGCTGACCCCCGAGGGCTTGATATCCGTTCGCGCGCTTTGGATGCGTGCCCACGGCTATACCTGATGTCATCGAACCGCGAAGGTAGCGGACCCGCATGCCGTGGTGGTGTGGGGGCTGGGGGCTAAACACCCCCGGCTACCCGATTAGCCAGAATTACAACAATGCAAGCTTGACACCTTGTCGTTAACACTATTCGGAAAGATAGCGTGTAAGAGCAAAGTCTGGGCTACCGTCCCCTGTGGATCCCACCACGACGATCTTACCATCGGGCTGAAGTACTACTGCGGCGGCGAATTGATCTTGAGCCCCGAAATCTGTAGTAACTTTCCCCCCAGATCCAAATTTGGTATCTAAGGTACCGTCCCTTCGGTAACGAGCAAGGGCAAAAACGGTTGGCTCTAAGAGTGGGTTTAACCCATTCACTACAGAGCCGATTAGTGTAGTGTCCCTTAAATAACTTTACAGTTAAGCCGCCTTCTTTTTCCCTCGGGGCAGGGTGGATCCGGGCTTGATCTGCTCCATCTTGACCCGCGCCCGCTCGATCTTCTTGATGATGTCCT
>JBOIEG010001184.1:0-5952 GCA_050740915.1 Gammaproteobacteria bacterium
GGAGCCTGTCGGACTTAGGAAGAACCTACTGCGGCGGTGGGAAATCGGTCCATCTTTCCGATCATTTTCGTTAAATAGTTACCACTATTCGCCTCAAATGATCGAAAATCTGTCCTCGATTTCCCACCCGCCTCGCTACGGCTCCCTAAGTCCGACAGGCTCCTAAAATTTCTTCTCAATACTGCTTGCGCCAGATGATGTCGGCGCCGCTGTTTCCGCCAAGGACCCGCTTGCGTGAGGAGCTCGTTCAACAGCCTGCGTTCAGAGAATTTTTGATTACCGGCGATCACAAGGTTTTTCACCCGCCAGGTGCGTGCGGGATCGAGCTCCTCCAGAATCACCGCGGGGTCCATCCCCGCTCCAGCAATAAAACGCGAGGCAAAGAAATAGACAGGCTTTCATCCTTACACGAGTAAGGGGGCACGATGTGTACAATTTTGTCTTTCGCGTTATAAGCAAAGAAGATATTGTAACCTCTTGACGTTTCGCTATCTTTTGGTTTATCTTTTCATTCAACCGGCAAACGCCAAGCCTCTGGCGCTGGTCGAACCAAACGATGGGGAGCCGGAACAGTTCCGAGTTCCTTTCAGGATAAGGGGGCTATTAACAGCACCGATCCGGCGGTTGGGGGTATGTTCCCCAAGGGGAGCATGAGGGCGGTTGGAATTCGGGGCTGCTCTGGGGCTGCGGCGCGATCGGGGGAGACGTACGGATGCTCTACGTAACCACTCGGGAGGACATTAAAATGCATCAACGGCCAATTCTCAGCGTCTTGCTATCTTTTGCATCCGTCTGCGGCGCAGGAATTTCATCTGTGCAGGCCGATGGTCTCGTCGATAACATCAGTGGCCTTTTCGGACCAAATGGGATCACCCTTACAGAACAGCCAATACCGCCGACCCCCGGAGCGGGTGGCCCTACGGTAACGCACACCGCCCATTTTACGAGCGATAGCCTCGCGACGCTGGGTCTCCTGACACAACAGCTCGCGTCGAGCGCGGCCGATTTCCCCGCGATCTCTACCGTACCCGGCTTTACCTTCCGCTATAACCCGGCGCTGCAGGCTTTTGAGCGCTCCTCTGAGAACTTGGGTCCGGTGTTCGTAGAGCGGCCGCATACCGTCGGAAGAGGCATAGTCGACGTCGGCCTTTCGTACTTGTATGTTAACTTCGACGAGCTCGAAGGCGAGCAGCTCGATGGTCTCACCTTCCGTGGACTGAGGCACAACGACTGCTGTCCTCTTGTAGGGAACCCAAACGTCCCAGACTTCGAAACGGATACAGCGGACCTATTGTTCGAAGAGTTTGATCTCGAATCGCACGTGCTGTCGGTGTTCGCAACCTACGGTATTACTGATCGCTGGGATGTAAACCTGCTCATTCCCATCATCGTCACCAATCTCGATATTACTGCCCGCGCCGCAGTCAACAATGAAAGCAGAACGGATACCCATTCTTTTGAACCGGTCGCGAGCGCCACCGATCCCAGGGTTACTCAACTCACCCGTTCGGTCGACGACAGCGCTACCGGGGTGGGCGATCTGCTGCTGCGTACGAAATATCATTTTCTCGACGCAGACGACTTCGACCTCGCCTCCGGGCTCACACTGCGGATCCCCACCGGGGATGAAGACGATTTCCAAGGCATAGGCGATACGACGCTGACGCCGTTTTTCTCTGTCTCTCAGGTCTACGGGCCCATCGATCTGCACTTGAGCACCGGCGTCGAGATCAACACCGAGGATCTCGACCGCACCCGGGTACGCTACGGAGCGGGCGCCACCTATCAGATCGGTGCGCGGTTGGCTCTGCTCGCCGATGTCATTGGGAGCTCAGGCGTCGCGAACGACGAGCTTTCGGTGGAGGTGCCGCGGTTTGTAAACAGCCCGGCGGGCAGCGCCACCATCAATGCAACAAATCCTACGGACACAGTGTCGAGTGATATACGGACTGATATCGTTGATCTGGCACTGGGGATAAAGGCGAACTTCGGTCCCTCGGCGGTCGGATTTATTAGCTTCTTCGTACCGCTTAACGACGAAGGCTTACGAGCAGAGGTGATCCCGGCGACTGGGTTGGAGGTAAGCTTCTAAGCTCGCGCAGCCGGCCCTCTGTGTACCGGCCACAGCGTCCCATAGCTCGGCCCGAAAGCGTGGCTGTGGGAAAGGCGTGCTTGCAACCGGAAACGCCGGGGTAGCATACCTGCTCGCTAGCTCCTCGTCAGTGCCAAGCACCGCTGCTTCCCGCAAACCGCTTTTCTCAGTGCTTCATTCGCAACCTCTACGTATGGCAAGGTTACTATGCTCGGGCTCCTGTGAAAAACACTTCGATTAATTCGAAGACCCCGCTCCTCACGGGGACGTGAGGACATTGGTCAATCACCTCAACTGATAGCCCAAAGGGACAAAGCAAAAACCACGCTTTTTGCTTTGCGATTTGATAAATGGGAGGGAAGCAATTTATCGAATCGCCCTGGACTACGTCGATTTCTAAGAACCTCTTAAGCATGCTAGGCTAGCGTAGGTCGAAAGGGTTTCTACGGGCGCTCTATGCTGGCTGACCTTATCAACCTCCAAGAACAGCTGAACGAGGATAGCTCGCTCAGCGAATCCGAGCGCCATCGGCGCGATCGCGAGATAGCGAAGGGATTCCGTGGCAAGAGTCGAGACTTCAAAGGGCAACTTCGGCATTGGCTGCATGCTGTCTGCGCGGATGCGGCCGAGTCGAAAGGGAACCGGGCCGAGCTCGCCAGGCGGCTGATCGGTCTGGCGCTGTCAGTGTTTGGCATGCTCACCGGATGGGGTGCGGCGATGGCCTTGTTCGACTATGACGGCACCCACCCGGTAAACGTGGTTAACATCCTGGCGATCTTCGTCCTTACGCAGATCATGCTGTTGTTGCTGTTCGCCTTCGCTATCCTGCCTGGCGGCCTACTGCGTCGGGTGCCCGGCGCCCGCACCCTCCAGGGCGTCATCGGTTTGTTCAATCCAGGCCGCTTGCTGCCGCTATTGGCAAGGTTGCTCGCCCAGCGCCACCGCGACGCCTTGTCCAGCGTGCTGGGATGGGGCAAAGCCCAGCGCACCGTATTCGGCCGTGTGCATAGGTGGCTGAGCGTATTCTGGTCGCAACAGTTTGCGGTGGCCTTCAACCTCGGCGCGCTCATTGGCTGCGCCCACCTCATCGTCTTCTCAGACTTAGCGTTCGGTTGGAGTACCACGCTGGACGTTGAGGGGGCCTTTTTTCACCGCGTCGTTAGCTGCTTGGCCCTCCCCTGGGCGAGCTGGTTTCAGGAGGCCGTTCCATCGAAAGAATTAGTGGAAGCATCGAAATATTTCCGCTTCAAGCAAGGAGTCGGCGTCCATGCTCCTGACGATCTCAGGATGCAGGCTCAGTTCTTAGGAAGCTGGTGGTCGTTTCTTCTCGCCTGTCTTCTCACCTACGGCTTGCTTCCGCGACTCGTGACCTTGGCGCTGGCTCGTTGGCGCCTGCGTGCCGCAACCAATTTCGCTCTGCTGCATGTCCCGGGTGCGGTACAGTTATTGAACCGCATGAATCAAGCGCTGGTCGAGACCCGGGCCACAGAGCCCGAGGTGGGTGCCCGGCAAGTACACGTCCCGCGCCCTCGGATGAGCCCACAAGGACTGGTGGGAGGCCCCGGCTACGTGGTGAATTGGGCGGGGTTGGCTATGCAACAGGAGGTCATCCGGGATCTCTTATGGCAACAGTTTGCAGTGGAGATGAAAGCGCTGCTTAATGCCGGCGGAAGTGCCTCTCTGGGCGAGGATCAAAAAACGATTGCTCGCCTTAGCAAAACTCCCGACAACCAGCCCATCGTTCTTTTGGTCAAATCCTGGGAACCGCCCTTGCTCGAGTTCCTGGATTTTGTTCAGGATCTGAGGTTAGAGATCGGCCCCCATCGGACCCTAAAAGTCGTTCCTGTTGGCCTGGCGGACAACGCCTCGGCCACGCCCCAGGATGTCGAGGTTTGGCAAAATAAGATCGCAACCTTGGGCGATCCCTGGGTAGAAGTGCAAGCCTTACACCACGCCTGATGTCCCCGCCCCTATTCGCCGTCGTCGGTCATCCCAACAAGGGGAAATCCAGCATCGTATCTACCTTAGCTTGCGACGACTCAGTCCAAGTGGCCCCCACGCCAGGCACCACCGTCGCCTGTCGCAGCTTTCCCATGCGGGTGGATGGAGAGACGCTTTATATCCTCATCGATACCCCTGGCTTTCAGCGTGCACGTCGGGTACTGGCATGGATGAAGCAAAGGGAAGGCGATGCCTCTAAGCGTCTAGAGGTCGTTCGCCAGTTCGTCGACGCGCATCGCGGATCCGGCCGCTTCAGTGACGAGTGCGAGCTCCTGACGCCTTTGCTGGACGGCGGCGCCGGGATCCTGTATGTGATCGATGGCTCCAGACCCTATGGCGGCGAATACGAGGCGGAAATGGAGATCTTGCGCTGGACGGGCCAGCCCAGTATGGCTTTGATCAACCTCATCGGTAGTGGCGACCATGTTGAAGACTGGAAAGCCGCGCTCGGCCAGTATTTCAAGATCGTGCGGGTGTTCAACGCCCTCACCGCAGAGTTCGACAAGCGTCTGGAGCTGCTCCGGGCGTTTGGGCAGCTCAAGGAAGAATGGCACGAACCCTTGGCTAAAGCCGTCGCGAGCCTGGAGGGCGATCGAGCCAATCGTCGTGTGCAGAGCGCTCGCGCGATCGCGGAGATGTTGATCGACATGCTGGCGCTCAAAGTGAGCAAGCGCCTCCCCTCGGAGGGCGAAGCCAAAGCCTACGAAGCACAGTTAATGAAACAATATCAAGATAGGCTCCGAATACGGGAACAGCACTGCCGCGACGCAGTACAGGCGATCTATGACTACCATTCGCTACAACGCGAAGAATCGGCTTTTAAGCTCGTCGACCAAGATCTTTTTTCCGAACATACATGGTCTTTTTGGGGGCTTACTACCCCTCAGTTACTGGCCACTGGCGCCGTTAGCGGCGCCGTGCTTGGGACCGGTGCCGACGTCGCGCTCGGCGGGGCCTCCTTGATGGCAGGAGCTGTTTTGGGTTCTGTCATCGGCGGTACTTCCGCATGGTTTTCCGCCAAGCGCATCGCGCAGGTCAGATTGTTCGGGATGCCTTTAGGTGGTAAGGAGGCGCGCGTGGGCCCAACCCGTAACCCGAATTTCCCCTACGTAGTTTTAGGCCGCGCACTCTTTCATCACGCCTGCGTTGCCTCTCGCACCCACGCCAGGCGCGACGCGCTCAAGCTCAGTGAAATGGCCGAGTTGACCAGCACCAAGGCCATCCGGAGCGAGTTACGGAGACGCCTCGAACGCTGCCTCGCCCAGGCGAGGCGAAGCGGGAGCTCCGAGAAGGCGTTTCGTTTGGTTGACGAGCTGACGGGTGCTATTAACAAAGCCATCGGCGAACATGGCCTGGCGTGAGTGTGTGGGACTGCGTCGCGGCCCCGCTCGGCCGGGCGAACAAGCGGCCCACATTAGCACACAGCGATCTCCTCTCTCCGAGGCGTCCCGTAGCTTGAGTCGCGCGGCGCCACATTCAGAGGCAGCGCACCTTGAGACGGCAACTATTCGTCCTTCACACCGAAATCTTTCGGCGCGCAAGGACTTGCGTCGGCGCCTCATGTCTTCGGGTTTGTCCTTCGTCACGCCACGCTAGGACTAGAGGGCACTTCGATTAATTCGAAGTGCCCGGTGGCATAGGGATATGCCACACATTTTTCAAACGGACTGTTTGAAAAATGGAGCAAAGCAAAAATCGCATTTTTTGCTTTGCGATGCGAAAAATTCCACGGATGGGATTTTTCGAAGTACCCTAGGAGCCTGTCGGACTTAGGTTGAACACCAAAGCCATAACGTGCGTGTTGAGCGCCAAAATCGAGGTTCGGGTGGTCATCAAGGCAATCGACTCCGTGAGTTGAT
>JBOIEG010001185.1:0-1328 GCA_050740915.1 Gammaproteobacteria bacterium
CGTTTGGGGCGAATTGGCGGGTTTTGCGAGGGCTAGGCGACATTCCACCCGCGCTTGTCTCACCGGCGCCGGTATCCCCTCTCGGCGGCTTATCGCCGCGAATATCGAAAAATTCACAACCTCTGAGGAGTAGATGCGGATGTCGAGGCCGCGCGCCGCCCATGCGGCGAGCGCCGGCGGGACGTCGCGGAAGAGGTGGGATTTAAGTACCCCGCTCTGATAGCCGCCTCTCCAGATGAGACCCTGGAGCTGCTTCAGCCCGGGCAGCTTCGCATCCGCATCCATGAGCCGCTCGACCTCGCGGCGCAACGCTTCGAGCGCATTGAGCCCAGGGGTACGGGCGCAGAACGCGGCGAAGGAAGCAGAATCCGCATCCCATGCCATCTGCTCGCGTGCCGCCGTGACCGCAGGTTCGTCCCAATGGGCCGCAAGGAAGCATGACAGCTCGCGCCGTGCGTAGGCGAAAAGCGTTTGGGTGACGAATGCGATCGAGGAGGTCGTGCCTTCGATGTCGAGCAGGATCCCCCGGCCCGAGAACGCGATCAAACGCTCACCGGGTGTGTCCCACTCCCGCCTCCGCTCCGACGTACTGCGGGCCCCAGCAGAGTGGTGTGTACTCCCGGTGCGCACCGTTGGGTAGGTAATGCGGGGTCCAGCCCGCGGGATTCTGGAACAGGCGGATGGCGCGGAGGCTGCGATCGGCACAGAGGTCAAACCAGTGCCGCATACCGGCAGGGACCGTGATCAGGTCCCCGGCCTCGAGCTGCAGCGCGAAGACCGGGTGCGCCTCGGGATGGATGTGAAACAATCCGGCGCCCTGGATGATGAAGCGCACCTCATCTTCGCTATGACAGTGTTCCTTGTTGAAGCGATCGAGCAGCGCCTCCAGGCCCGGGGTGTCGGGAGTAACGGTGATGACATCGGCGGTCACGTAGCCGCCGACCCTTTTCAGCCGCTCGATCTCGGGGGCATAGGCCGCCAGGATCTCCTCGGCCGAGGCATCGGGCGCGACGTCCTCGTTGACCGGCCAGCGCTCATGGTGGATCCGCAACGGCTCTAGGTAGGAATGCAACGATCGCGCGTGGATCGTCGATGCGGCCCTTGTTGACAGGGATGGTGATGCTAGCCATGCCTTATCTCCTGGATCACCCCGATAGTTTAACAGCCGCGGGGGAGAGCGGGTAGCCAAGCCCGCGAGCCACGCCTGAGAGTTTGTGAAAAAACCGTCGCGAGCGAAGGGAGGTCGCGTTCCGCCGGAGCGCAGGAACCGCAGTGTATATTGAAATACATGAGGATTCCGAGCACCGCCGGAACGCGAGATCCCGAGC
>JBOIEG010001186.1:0-2923 GCA_050740915.1 Gammaproteobacteria bacterium
CGACCAAGCTATCGCGTTTCTCGGCGCTAACGCTCAGCGCGCACACCCCGCACGCGACACCCAAACCGGACGCCTGCAACTGGGCTTAGAACCCGTTTTCGGTGGGCCTTAAGTACCTAACCTATGCGATGAGGCTATAAGCCAGAAAATCCGCGCCGTTACTTCGCAAGCGGCCGCTGCCGCTCTTAAGCCGGCTTCTGATGACATCGAAAACATCGCCCGGCTTGCCCTGCTCTTGAAACGATAACAGGTAGTCTTTGCCCAACACGATGCTCACCTGTTCGCTTTCGACGGAATCCTCCTTCAGGGTGAGCATCTTGGCCACGATGTAGACATAGTCTCCGTAGGCTTCCATCTTCGGACGCTGGCCGGTATTTAGGATGTCCTCCAGCACCAAAGGGTGTAAGTGCAAGCTTTGTCCTAATTGTTGCAGCGTTGGCGCATCGTGCACGCCGTCGACGTTGATCCAAGTGACACCCGAAGCTGCGGGCAGCGGCACGCATTCGGCTACATCGCTGGTCTGTCGCTCGTGCAGCTCTTTGCTATCGTAGCGAAGCACCGTGATCTCGGGCTCCTCTTTAAATCGATCCCCAATATGCACCAGGCTACCCGGTGGTAAGCCGGCCTTTTTTGATCGCGGTAGCGTCAGTGGTTTAGCCATAGTGTCATCCAGCCGAGAAAAACGAACAAGGAGGATCCCCACGCCCGCCTGGTCGCAGAGGTCTGCACATTTCAGCGCTCCTCTCGGTTAGAGGCCGCGATCACCCGCACGAGCACCGACCAAAAACATGGTCAGTAGTCTGTTCACGGGCAAGGTCTCAATGCTCTTTGCTTTTCTCCACTGCGAAACGATGTTCCGCCGTCGCGAGCCAGTCTCTAACGATCCGTGGGGCAGCTAGCAACCGCAGCCCGCACCCGGATCCTTAGACTCTCAACTCCACTCGACTCGCTGTACAGGATCCGCACTATACACGATCCCTAGGCACATGACCCACACAGCGCTATTGCCCTTTGGTCCACGGTGGGGATGTGCGCCACAACGATAAGGGCGCTTACATCGTCGTCCGGCCCGCCACCGAAGTGGACGTTGTTCCGGAACGGCACGCTGATGAGATCGCTGACCGGGTTATGAGTTTTCTTTGCTACCTCGGTGTTGTCATCACGCGGTTATGTTCACCCTTGTTGTCTTCGTTATCACTGTTTGATAACATCAAAACAATGATTGAGAACTTTGGCAACTGCCTTGCCGAAGATCTGTTCTACGCCAGAACCTCGAAAGAGGTGCGTGGATTTTCTCCCGAGGTGAAGCGAGCGGCACGGCACAAGCTTCTCTATTTGCACGACGCCGCCGAGCTTGCGGACCTGCGAGCGCCGCCCGGAAACCGGCTGGAAGCCTTGAAGGGGAGGCTGGCAGAATATTACTCAATCCGAATCAACGATCAGTGGCGCATCCGCTTCCGATGGCAGGGCGGCAATTCCAAAGACGTTCAGATTGTAGATTATCACTGAATTTGGTGCATAGGGGTTTTGGTTATGAAGCAGCCCAAGAATCCGTTCCATCCCGGCGAAATCCTTCTCGAAGAGTTTCTGAATCCCGCAGGCATTACCCAAACGGCGTTCGCCAAGAAGCTCGGCTGGACCCGCGCGCGCCTGAACGAACTCATCAAGGGCAAGCGTGGCATTACAGCCGAGGCCGCCCTAGATCTGGCCGCGGCGCTGGGAACGTCCGCCAAGCTCTGGATGAACCTGCAGGCGAGCTACGATCTCGATTTAGCGATGAAACGCCGCAAGGCCGCATGAGTCGGCGATTTGCCTCGAAGCGCATCTTGCGGGTGACCAGCCCGACCTGATCATCGCGCAGCGCGTATGGCGCCTTTGCAGATCGCCGTCGCATTTGACATCAAGACATCAGCGCAGCTATGCTTTTATGCATGCGTACCACCCTGACGCTGGATAACGATGTAGCCACCTTGATCGAGCGGTTGCGCAAGGCTCGCGGCGCAAGCCTGAAAGACCTCGTCAACGAGGGGCTGCGCGAGGGCCTCAAGCACATGACCGCGCCGCCACGCAAGCGCGCCCCTCTTCGCACTGAGTCGGTCAATCTCGGGCGCTGCCTGCTGGGCAATGTCGACAACGTGGCGGAGGTCCTGGCCGTGGCGGAAGGCGAATCGTTCCGGTGATGCTGGTCGACCGCAACCTGCTCATCTACGCGCAGGTCAGTTCCTTTCCTCAGCATACGCGGGCGCGCGATTGGCTCGACGCCCAATTGAGCGGTAGCGCGCCGGTTGGCCTGCCGTGGCCGAGCCTCCTTGGGTTTCTGCGCATCGTCACGAATCCGCGTGTGTTCGAGCGGCCTGAGCCGATCGCCGAGGCGTGGCGTCAGATCGGCGCATGGCTCGAAGCCGAGGTCGCTTGGATCCCCCAGCCCACGGAACGGCACCGCGACGTCCTGGGAACGCTGCTCACGGCGGCCGGGGTACAGGCCAACCTCGTCCCCGACGCCGACCTGGCGGCCCTGGCAATCGAACATGGACTGCTGGTTTGCTCCGCGGACGGCGACTTTGGCCGCTTTCCAGATCTGCGTTGGCAGAATCCGCTCGCTGCGTGAGTAGCTCGTAACGCTCATTTCGCCTTGAACGCGAAGACCCGTTTCCAATCCAAGGAACGTCTAGGGGAAAATGAAGCAAAGAAAAAGCGTTGTTGCATCAGATCGCAACACGAATATATAACCGCCGCGGGAACCTGAATAGCAGTAGAGCGACCGAGGTATCGATAGACAGTAGCCAAAAAAAAAGAGAGCCTCCTCCGCAGAATTTGTGGGTACTGATCTGAGGCGTATTTATGCATCTGATTCATTACTTGGAATAAAGTTACGTTCTATAGGTCCGAAATTTTGGGTATCAAAAAATCTGTTGGGCTGTGG
>JBOIEG010001187.1:0-4545 GCA_050740915.1 Gammaproteobacteria bacterium
CGTTTGGGGCGAATTGGCGGGTTTTGCGAGGGCTAGGCGACATTCCACCCGCGCTTGTCTCACCGGCGCCGGTATCCCCTCTCGGCGGCTTATCGCCGCGAATATCGAAAAATTCACAACCTCTGAGCTCCACCCTCGCCTTCTACGACTTGACCAAGCAAAACATTCTGACCCCCGATCCCGCCAATCCGATCTTCAGCATTGCCGTCGGCGAGGCGCGCAGCCGAGGCGTCGAGCTCGACGTGGCCGGCCAGGTGACGGACAACTGGAGCCTGATCGGCAGTTATGCCCTATACCGACACCGAGATCACCGAGGACAACAGCGGCAATGAAGGCAACCGTATTACTAATGTGCCGCTCCATGCGGGCAGCTTGTGGAGCAAATACGCTTTCGGCAGCGGGTTTCTGCAGGGACTCAGCTTAGGGGCGGGAGTCTATCTTCGGGGTCGGCGGGAGGGCGACAACGAAAATACTTTCCAACTTCCTGGCTAATGCACGCCTCGATGCCTTCGCCGCCTACAGCTTCGAGCAATTCGGGTCTAAGATCACGGCGCAATTCAACATCTACAACGTGCTCGACAAGACTTTTTACGCCAATTCGCTTTCCGGGGGGTCGACCCGTCCCGGTGATCCCTTGACTTTTTTGGGTTCGATACGCGTGGAGTGGTAGCGTGTGCCGTGCGGACGAAACGTAACGTGTGGCCAGCAACCCTTGGATCCGATTGGGGATCCAACAACGATTAACCTTTGGTTCACCCCGGCACGCCGAAGAAATCGTAGCGGCTATGCAACCCGCGTAAGGCGGAATGGTAGGGCGGAAGCCCCGGTGGGCGTTCCGCCGAACTGGTGATGACGATAAATTCCATGCGGCGGATCGCCCTGACGGGCATCCGCCCTACAGGAGCTGCGTGGTGGAGCCGGGCAGTATGCGGCGGTTGCCCGGTCTTTGGACTTAGTCGCGCGGTCGATGAGCCACTTGGGCAGTGGACACACTTGTGGTACGGGGTACATGGGTGTTGTCCATCGCATCGTGCTGAACACGGACCCGGAGGCTTCAATGGGGAAATGGCGTTCGATGAGGAGGCGGAGCTGGTTGGGGTTGCGTTTCATGGCGGGAGTGTAACCGCACGTCTAGCATCGGCGTGACTGCGCGGGGGCAATATGGTACTCTTCGCCGGACTCTTGGGGCGCGATTATGAAGTGGCTTGACACATGTCCGTTGTGCGGAGCGGAGAAGCTGACGACAATCCACTCGCGGGTGTTCAGGCTTAGTGAGGCGGTAGGGATGCCGGCGAATCGCGCGACGGCACTGCGGCTGTTTCTGGAGGAGATTTGTGGCGCGGCGGAGATGCAGATCGACTCCAGCCTGTGTGGGTCGTGTGGGTTTCTGTTCGCGAACCCGCGATTCAGCGAGCAGGAGATCGAGCTGAAGTATCAGCGGGTGTATCAGCGTTTCGTAGGGAGCGGCGCGGAAGAGGTGCCGGATGCGAGGAGCCGGCGGGACGCCGCGCGGGCTAGGGCCAAGGCCGAATACGTCCGTGACGTGGTGATGTGGCACAGCCCGGGACGGAAAAAGCTGCGGGTAATGGACTACGGCGGGCAAGACGGCGTGAACTGCATCCCGCTGGTGGAGGCGGGACACTCAAGGTTTGTGGTGGATTACCTCAACCGGCCGATGCCGACGGGGATCGAGCGGCTGGGGAAGGACCTGGGGGACGTGAAGGCTAGCGAGCGATTTGACGTGGTCCTGATCATCCACACGCTGGAGCACTTGGTGGAGCCGCTGCGGATGATCCGGAAACTGGCGGCCCATATGGGGGAGGACGGGCTGATCTACATGGAGGTCCCGCTGGGGGTCTGGCGGGAGTACAAGGAGGTCCGCGAGCCGATGATGCACATCAACTTTTTCTCCGAGCAGAGCATGTGGCACCTGGCGCGGTTGGCGGGACTGGACGTGGTGCATCTGGAGACGCGGCTGCAGTACGCCTGCTCGGGCCGGCTGCTTTGTGTGAACCTGCTGGCGCGGAAGTGGCCGGGGCAGACGATGATGCGGTACCGCACCAGCCGGTCGCAGATGCGGCAGTGGTACTACGGGACGCGGAGGCGGGCGGCAAAAGGTCAAGGGGGTGCTTGCTGGGGCGGTGAGGAAAGTGTCGGCCCAGTCATTGAGAGCGGCGGAAGAGTGGGGAGGTAGCGAGCTATTCCAACGCATTTGGCTCGAAAATGCCGCTAGGGCATCGAAGGCCAAAGCTTTCTTCGTAGCGCGCTTTGAACGCCGCCAGCTCAAAGCGGTGATTTTGCGTGCCGTGGTGTTCGATCTTGATCGCGCCCATGAGGGAGGCGATGCGGCCGGTCTCCTCCCAGTCCAGCTTTTTCGTCAAGCCGTATAAGAGACCGGCGCGATAGGCGTCCCCGCAGCCCGTCGGATCTTTGACTGCTCCGGGTTTCGCCGCGGGGATCTGGTAGCGCGCGCCTCGCGTGTAGACGCTGGAGCCCTGGGCGCCGCGGGTGATGATCAAAGCCTCAACCCGTTCCGCCACCTGGCTTTCGGAGAGACCGGTGCGATCTTGCATCAATTGCCATTCGTAGTCGTTGAGCGTGATCCAACTCGCCTGGTCGATGAAGCGCCGGAGGTCTTCGCCGTCGAACATGGGCATGCCCTGGCCGGGATCGAAGACAAAAGGGATCCTCTCTTGCCCGAGCTCGTGCGCATGCTGGATCATACCCTCCCGCCCATCGGGCGATAGGATCCCAAGGGTGATGCCCTTGGCGGCACTCACCGTGTTGCGATGGGAATGGTTCATGGCGCCGGGGTGAAAAGCCGTGATCTGATTATCATCCAGATCGGTGGTGATGAAGGCTTGGGCGGTGAACTCCTCTTCGAGGACGGTAATGAAATCGCGCCGAATACCGCAGCGCTCCATCCACTCGGCATAGGGGCCGAAGTCCTTGCCCGCCGTGCCCATGGGCAGCGGCTCTGCTCCCAACAGCTTGAGATTATAAGCGATATTACCGGCACAGCCACCGAACTCACGCCGCATTTCTGGCACCATAAAGGCAACGTTTAGAATATGGATTTTCTCCGGCAGGATGTGGTCTTTAAACCGGCCGGGGAAAACCATGATGTTGTCGTAGGCGATAGAGCCGCAGATCAGGACCGACATGATGGTTATTCCTTAGGTTATGGGTGATACGATACGCGCCAGATCTTACCGGCACCGTCGTCGGAAACGAGCAAACTACCGTCTGCTAGCTCAAGCAAGCCGACGGGACGGCCCCAGACCTCGGAGCGATCGGGCGATGCCATCCAACCGGTCAAGAAGTCTTCCGGCCCCGAGGTGGGTTTGCCGGCTTTGAAAGGAACAAAAACGAGCTTGTAGCCCACGCGGCGCGAGCGGTTCCAAGAACCGTGCAGGGCCACGAAGCAACCGCCTCGATAGTGTGGCGGGAATTGCGTTCCGGTATAAAACCACAGATCCATCGCTCCCACGTGCGAGCCGAGCAAGACCTCCGGGTAGCGTGTCTGTTTCACCTTATCGGGCGCTGCGCCGGGGTGGCGCGGGTCTTCGTGGGGGCCGATGTAGGCGTATGGCCAGCCGAAGAAATCGCCCTCGTTTACACTGGTTAGAAAATCCGGCACCAGATCATCGCCCAAGGCATCGCGTTCGTGGGAGGTCGCCCAAAGCGTGTCGCTGCTAGGATACCAGCGCAGCCCCACGGCGTTGCGTATGCCGGACGCAAAGAGCTCCTGGCCTGTCCCATCGATATTGAAACGGTTGATAGTCGCGCGGTTGGGGGGCTCACCGAGGTCCACATTCGAACCCGAACCGACGCTCAGATACAGCTTCTTGCCCAAGGAGTCCATCAGCAGGGTTCGCGTGAGATGGCCTCCTTCCATGCCGCGCAGAGCGATCACCTCTTGGCCTTCACCCACCGTCAACGCCTCCGGATCATACCGGTAGCGCTTAACCGCAGTCGGTTCGGCTACGTAAAGCCAGCCCTCGTGCAGTGCCAACCCGTAAGGCTGGCGCAGGCCCGAGAGCAGCGTTTTTGGCCAACGGTTTCCAATCACGAAGACCTTACCTGTCTCCATGGAGGAGACCAGCACTTCTTGCTTCGGCCCCAGCGCCATATACCGCGCGCCGGGCAGATCCCCCACATGCTCTTGTATGCGAAAGCCCGCGGGTAGCGTAAGTTCAGCACCGGCAGGGCGCGGGAGGACGCGCGGGGGGTTGTCCGCGGAAAGGGTGTCGTACGGCGGGGGTAGCCCGTTCCAGTTGACTGGCTTTTCTGCGCCGAAAATGGGGCTGCCAAATAGCACCGCGACGACTAGCACCCAATTCGGTTTTCGTATGTTGATCGCCATCTTGCCTCCTTAGGGTAGCTCAATGAATAGCGGCCCTCTCCCTTTGTAACCCAGCCGTGTCCTTTCGGCAGGTCTGTGGAGGCGCCGTCAGATCCTCCTTGGCCGAGATTCCAGTGCGCCTATCGAGGCGCAGAATCCGAGCCAGGACTGTGCGCGAGAGGACAGCTATCTGGCCTGCG
>JBOIEG010001188.1:0-3794 GCA_050740915.1 Gammaproteobacteria bacterium
GTTTGGGGCGAATTGGCGGGTTTTGCGAGGGCTAGGCGACATTCCACCCGCGCTTGTCTCACCGGCGCCGGTATCCCCTCTCGGCGGCTTATCGCCGCGAATATCGAAAAATTCACAAACTCTGAGCTGGCAACTGAGTCATTGGAGTCCACCATTGAGAACGTCGAGATTGAGCACATTGAGCTAAAAGTAGCCGACGAGCCTGCTAAGAATGACAGGTGCCAACGCGAACATACGCGCGTAGAATACGGCAATATTAAGGTGCAGTTTATGGTTGGCACGAAGCCAAAACGCTTTCGGCCATTCACACGCGTATTCCCCTGCGAAGCAGTGGATATCAGCATGGGGGGCGCGTGCATACAATCCACCAAACGTCTGTACAAGAACGAGACCATAACCTTGTATTTTTCTCCTCATGGCGGCGAGGAGGTTACTATCGCGGGCGAGGTCGTTCGAACCACCGGGATTGGCAAAGCGCTCTTTAAATACGGGATCCAATTCTTCGGGACCATACCCCAGGGAGAGTTGCAAACGATCATTTGTCGCAGGGCGGTTGAAAAGAAGGTAAGGGGCGATCCCAAAAGCGTGAATTAGCCGCTCCCCGTCTCTCTTTTCACGCACTCCGCGCTCCATCGACAGCCACTAGCCCGAGCCTACCTTTCCCCACAAAAACACTCGCCTGAGCCACCTAGTGCTTGTATCATGACTCGGTTATTGTTAGAGGGGTCCGATGAAAATCCGCGTGCTAGGCTCGGCCGCTGGAGGCGGGTATCCACAGTGGAACTGCAATCATCCTAATAGCCGTCGTGCCCGAGGGGGGGATCCGGCTGCCTCACCCCGCACGCAGTCATCCCTTGCCGTAAGCGCCAACGAAAGGGAGTGGGTGCTGTTCAACGCATCCCCCGATCTCAGACAACAAATCAACCAAAACCCGATCCTGCACCCCAAACAAGGCCTGCGCGACAGTCCGATTAAAGCGGTTGTGCTGACCAACGCCGATGTGGACCACGTTGCTGGACTCCTCAATCTTCGGGAGTCGCAACCCTTGCAGATATATGCCACGCGGCGTGTACTGGAGGTATTGCAAGCGAATTCGATCTTTAACGTGCTAAACCCAGACTACGTGCGGCGGGAAGCGATGGCGCTGGACAAGCCAGTGCTTATTCGTACCCCCGCTGGAACGTACGCCGGCATCCGAATAGTTCCATTTCCGGTGCCGGGCAAAGTAGCGCTGTGGTTAGAAACCCCCGACCAGGGGTCGGATTTTGGGACTGTCAAAGAGGACGCCATCGCCCTCGAAGTGCGGGATAGCTTCGATGAGATCAAATTTTTCTATGTCCCTGCGTGCGCTGCCTTGACCCCAGAGCTGCGGGAACGCCTACAGGGCGCGGCGCTGGTTTTCTTTGACGGTACCTTGTGCCGAGACGACGAGATGATCGTATCCCAGGTGGGGATAAAGACCGGCAAACGCATGGGCCACATGAGCGTATTTGGAGAAGGCGGGACACTCGCGGCATTCAAAGATCTGGACGTCACGCGAAAGATATTTATCCATATCAACACCACCAACCCCATCCTCTTAGAGGACAGCGAGGAACGCGCTCTCGTGAACGCGGCGGGTTGGGAGGTATCGTGGGACGGCATGGACATCCAAGTCTAACGAGCGTTCGTAGTATTTTTTAAGGGGATGGCAATCCTTTTGCAGCTTGTTAAGGGCACTTCGATAAATTGCTTCCGTGCAATTTATCGAATCGCGAAGTGGTTTTTGCTTGCTCTATTGGTTAATCAGCAGCGGCACGTCCCCTACCGATTGGAGATGACCTATGGTGAAATGCGGTTTTGAGAACGACAGACTCATGTCCTACGCGAAGGCAACTGAATTTTTCCAACAGTCGGTGACAAGCGCCTTGTCCAATCAGAACATCCGGGCAAGCGAAAGCACGGTCTACTACATCGTAAACCTGCTCATCAGCTTTATCCGCTCCGATCAGTTGTATGAGCTGACCTCCGAGGGGCTAGTCCTCAAACCCTTGGTCTTGTTTTACGCCGATGCGGCGGAAGCGGAGTCAATCGAGCAACGAAACAAAGCGTTACGGCGGTTGGGTGATATTGCTTTGTTTGTCGCCGGAATGTTCTCCGAGAGCCTGCGCAGAAAACCCGTGGACGTGGGCTATTACGTAGGAATGGGTGTGAGCGCGTATTCGCATTTATCGGAAACGCTGCGCGGTACGGTCCGGGGGCGGGCGTTTGCCGAGGTATTTCAGGAGCTTGCAGGAAAATTTCAAGAATTTGTGGATGTTTTGGCAGAGATCTCTGAAAGCGGGCAGATCAATAACAATTGCGACGTCATGCGTTGGTACGAACTGTGGTTACAGACGGGAAGCAAGCGCGCCGCGAAGCGGCTGCGCGCACTCGGCATTGTCCCTGTCCGCAGCTCATGTGGTTACGATCGACACTGAAGCCAAAACCCATCAGCACCGCCACGTGGCAACTGCGCACCTTATTGGAGCGTGAACAGCCAGACATTTACTAATTCTCCAAGGAAGCGCCCATTAAACTCAACCACCTTCAGCAACGCCTACAGCAGATTTACCAGGTCGAGGTTGCTCTGGATGTCGATGATTTTCTGGTCACAGATCCGACTCTATTGCGGCAGATGGAGCACAATGGGGAGCGTGAGACTAAGGAAAAGTTATTGGTGCTGGAAGAGGGGGAGGAATTAAACATCGCTTTGTATCTGGATGCGGAGGTCATGTCTTTGCTCGGCAGGGATGACCCCATCGTGCAGCTCCACGACGGTAACCTACCGCATTACTTGCTGGCACTTGAAGGCGTAAGCCATTTCCTGTATCTGACCTACCATGCCGCGTGCAGCCGCAGTATCTCTTTGTTTGAGCTAGAATTGCAAGCGGAAATCGACAAGTACGTGACGACCGCTGCACTCTTGAGCAGGCAACATGGGGGGCGCGTTCCAGTGCAGCTACATCAGTGGTTGTTTGACAAACCGCATTTCGATGAACGCTTAAGAGGCGCGCAGTTGGAGCGCTATCGTGATGCGAACCGCTACGCAGGCAAGTATTGCCTGGCCCTGGAGCGGCGATACTCAAAAGATAAGCGCGGCGCCGGATTGAGCACGGAGCTGATACACTTCTACCGTTTGTCGCGAGGGGAAAAGATCCGCCGTATCGATCACGGCTGATAGTTTTATCTCTATTATCAGAACGCTATCGAGGGGTCACTCGGGAGCGAAAATCGACCAAGCTATCCACGAGTCCCACCATGACCAAGCCCAAGATCACATGCGGTGGGACAAAAAACAAGCCTACATAAATAGGTGCAAGCCACCACTTCGATAGACCGCGCCCTCCGACCATGCCGTGGATCACAGCCAATCCTTGGACTAAATACACCATCATCGAGACCATAAACAGGTCAACCCAGATGCTGTTCGTTGCTACTGTTCCGCTAAATACCAAGGCTCCGAGCGCGGCCGCGGCGATAGCTAGGGATTTGGGGACCGAAAGAGCGTGAAACTCCGCACGAAACCCACCGGGGTTGTAGAGCAGGGCCTGCCACCAGCGCGCAAGCAATATCGTCAGGATCAAGCTCAAACCGAGCACCATCGTCAGGAAACCGTTCATGAGCTCGAACGAACCCTGCTTTATTGCTAGGAGCCTGTCGGACTTAAGGCGGAACTTTTGATGTGCAAACCGATCGGATCGGCAATGGATTCAATGAGCGAACGTGCATGAGCCACTTCCGTCAATGCGATCGTGACACACTCTACCTGCTGC
>JBOIEG010001189.1:0-1070 GCA_050740915.1 Gammaproteobacteria bacterium
TTGGGGCGAATTGGCGGGTTTTGCGAGGGCTAGGCGACATTCCACCCGCGCTTGTCTCACCGGCGCCGGTATCCCCTCTCGGCGGCTTATCGCCGCGAATATCGAAAAATTCACAACCTCTGAGTGCCGTCGAAAAAAACCAGGCGGGGGCCTTTTTCCTCATCCAGCGTCTGCTGGACGCGGCGGGCTGGGCCGAAGCCTTGCTCGGCCAGCGAGGCGTGCCAGATGAAGGCGTCGTCTTCGCTGATCAGCACATCGGCGTGGCCGTCGCCGTCCAGGTCGACGAATTTCAGGTTGGGGTCGCGCATGTCGCGGTTGAGGCGCGAGGTGAAGGGCCGGAAGGGCTGCCAGCCTTCCTCTTCATCGTGCTCATAGAGGCCGGGCATGGGACCGTCCAGCACCACCAGATCGGGCTGGCCGTCGCCGGCCAGATCCATGAACTGCGCCTGCCCGCCGGCCAAGACGAGGTTGGGTTTGGTGGCAACGCGTTCCAACGGCGCGAATTCGACCGGGCGCTTGCTGATGAGGCTGATGTTGCGCTTGTAGAACCAGGCGCCGGCCTGCTCGGTGAGGATGCCGGGGATGCCTTCGCCGTGCAGATCGGTCCACTGGTACGCAGTACCGTCCACCCCGATGGGCAGGTTTTCCAGGCTTGCGGCATCCACCTCCTGCACCGTGTCCTGCACGATAGGCTGGGTGTATTCGTACTCGACCGGCGGCAGGCTGCGCTTTTGATAGCCGCTGTTGCTGCGCTTGTAGCCAGATTGAGTAACGGAGAGCAAGAAAGTGTAGACGGGATTGCGGGCACTGGCGGGGTCTTGTTCGTGGGAATAGGTGAAGTCGGTGGAGCGCACCAGGCAATCGCTGCTAACGTCCGCTTCGCCCGGGAAGTGATGGAACATGAGCACCCGCTGGCAGAGGCGGCCGGTGCGGACCTCGAATCCTGAGAGCTTGTGAAAAAATCGTTGCGAGCGAAGGGAGGTCGCATTTCGCCGGAGCGCAGAAACTGGAATGTATATTGAAATACATGAGGATTCCGAGCACCGCCGAATTGCGAGATCCTGAGCGCA
>JBOIEG010001190.1:0-2171 GCA_050740915.1 Gammaproteobacteria bacterium
GTTTGGGGCGAATTGGCGGGTTTTGCGAGGGCTAGGCGACATTCCACCCGCGCTTGTCTCACCGGCGCCGGTATCCCCTCTCGGCGGCTTATCGCCGCGAATATCGAAAAATTCACAAACTCTGAGCCGGTGATCGGGGCGGTGCACGGATGGGCAAGCGGCGATGCGCGAGAATTTTGGCGATCACGGTAGGGTCCAGGATGCCTGTCCTGAGCCTGTCGAAGGGGCGGCGATGATCGTCAAGGCGCGGCCGCGACTTGCGGACACTGCTCGATGTCGATATCGAATACCCGCTTGAGCAACCGCGCTTAAGCCTCCTGTGGGTGAGGGGGGATGGATGGGGTGTCTCACCCTGCTCAGCGGCGGGCGCGTTCGCGTCGATCGCCGCGCTCGGGATAATCGCGGGACGCAGTTTAGCGTTGGGTGCGAGCACGTCATGGAAGCGGATCAGACGATCAGCAGAATGATCAGCACGGCGTCGGGCTCGATGAGGCGAACTCATCGCTCAGCCCTATAGAGCTGTCCGATCACGACCAGCGCTGTCACGAGAATCGTGTACAGCGCCGTGAGCGCGTGCGTCGGTGAGACGGCCGCGAGCAACGAGCGCGGATGCGCTAGATCCAACGGAGCGAGCAGGTTGAACGCATTGCTCCCGAAGAGCTTACCCAACGCCAAGTCAAAAGCGTCCATCCGCCGCGCGGCGAGACTCGCGACCAGCTCCGGCAGGGACGTTGAGAGGGCTGAGCGTCGTGCGGACAAAGGTCGTGCCGAAGCCCGTCAGCTCTGCCAATCGGTCCGCCGCTTTGGAAAGCAGGCGCCCTCTTCTGGATCGATGCGAAAGATCGAGGACCGTGGGAAAAGGAAGGGGCAGATCTAGCGTCAGCGGTTATGCACATAACAAGATCCGACCCCGGTCGCGGGTCCTCGACTCGGTGCAGCAATACCTCGAAATCATGCGTCGCTAGAATCGACGCGTAGTCTTCGGCATCGAGACTCGCATGAAATAGGTCGTAGCCGTAGATCTTACCCATTGCTATTCCGGCGTGCGGACCGGAGGTAAATAGGAGCAGTCCCCGGGGCGTCACGTGCTTTTGGAAGATCGGAAACATCCTGCGCTGATCGCTTAGTTTGTCATTGGAACAGCAGACGAATACGTATTCTTGAATTCACCATACAGGGCGTAGGCCTGATCGTCTAACGGAAACGATTCTAGCACCTGCCAAGCTGTCATTCGAACCTGATGTTCCTCTTGTGGGTCTTGGAGTCGCGTTATGATCGCGTTGCGTACATCGTCGAAACGAAAACCGTTGTTGCCTAGTAGCCGTATAGCGCTACTCCGCACTGCCGTATCGGGGTCTTGAGTCGCGGCTGTAAGCGCTTGAAGTAACAACTCGTCATGTGGTGACCACTCGGCCAACACTCGCAAGCTGTGCTCCCGGACACGCGGATTGCCACTTTGCACAAACGGCTTGATTGTACCAATGACGTTTTCTTGCTCGCTGATAGACGTAACCCCTCGTCGACCGAAGGCTAATAAAGCGGCGGCAGTCACCTGTTCGTCACCTTGGATTTCAGGATCCAGGATACCAAGCAAAGCGGCACGCGTAGTGGGACTTTGACTCGCGCTTTGACCTAATATCTCCAGTGCCGCGATGCGCTGAGTCGGTGTACCTACTTCCTCGGCCAAGCGCACCACTTCTGACTCCACGTCCGGATCGTCTGCCCCACCAAGTGCTGCTGCCAGGACGGTTCCTTCCTCGGTGCCCACCGTCTGTATAAATCGTTCGACTACCAATTTTCGCCCCTCTATATCTGCATTGATCGCGGTAGCAAGCTTCTCCGCCTCGCGCGACAAGACTTCCTCGCTAGACGTATTCGGATCTGCCAACAAGCTCTCGATATTCGCGAGGCGCTCCGACGCTGAATGGGCTCCAAACACATCATCATCTGCTGCCTGCCGTACTTCAGACGGGTACGCAAGCGTTTGTTCGCTCGATTCGTTAAGCGAATCAGCAGTCTCCCAGGGATGCACCGTTGGTTCTATATCTAGTGTAGTGTCCCTTAAATAACTTTACAGACTTTCCAGTGATTGCTAGGGTCTCGCTCATGCCGAACACCCGCGTGGCGATCAAGTTGCAGCCGGCTGAACGCACGCCGCTGGAGACATGGGG
>JBOIEG010001191.1:0-5337 GCA_050740915.1 Gammaproteobacteria bacterium
GTTTGGGGCGAATTGGCGGGTTTTGCGAGGACTAGGCGACATTCCACCCGCGCTTGTCTCACCGGCGCCGGTATCCCCTCTCGGCGGCTTATCGCCGCGAATATCGAAAAATTCACAACCTCTGAGCCGACCGAAGGGTAAATCACGCAGCCTGTCCTGTCATGGCTCTAGAATTAGAATTTTTCCGCCGAGCAGATCACTCTGTTTTTGGGCCTGCTGGCTCTGTCCTGGGCCATCAAGCCCGTGTTTGGTCTCCTTTCGGACTTGCTGCCGCTGCGGGGCAGCCACCATTACCATCCCGCAGTGGGATACGAGCTCAGACTCCCAAATCACGACAAAGAGAGGCCGAGCGGGCTGCCTCCTGCAACGAAGCCCCATGTGCTATCATTGTGCTAGCAATGCGAGTGGAGGATCTGTCCAATGTCAGAATTGTTAGTGCGGGGTTTGGCCCCCGAAACGATTGAGCGCCTCAAGGCGCAGGCTAAGCAACATGGGCGGTCGCTGCAGGGCGAAGCCAAGCGTATTCTTGAAGAAGCCGTGAAGTTCTCGCTTGCGGAAGCGAGTGGGGTAGCTGCGAGCTGGAGAGAGCGATGCGCCGACCAATCCTTCAGTGACAGTGCCGAGCTGCTCCGAGAGGACCGCCAGCGTTGACCCGGTTCGTGATCGACACGAGTGTCGCAGTTAAGTGGTTTCTACCAGAGGTCCACAGTGAGTCGGCCAGCCGACTTCTTCAGCAAGACCATCAAATCCTTGCCTCCGACTTAATCTGGGTTGAGTTTGGAAACGCATTATGGAAGAAGTGGCGACGCAAAGAAATAGACGCCGACGTAGCCGAAGGTATTCTGAGGGACTTCCGCCGCTTTCCGTTGGAGATTTATGGTTCGCAGCGGCTTCTTCAGTTGGCCTGGGCGATTGCGACTGAGTTTGAACGCACCGTCTACGATTGTTTGTATCTCGCCTTGGCCCAACGAACAGGAGGTATACTCGTGACGGCTGATAGCAAATTCCACAGTGCTCTCAAGACAAGTCACCTGGACCGCATGCTTCTGTGGATCGAGGACCTACCAGCGTGATCGAAAGACACCTATCGGCATTTTCGGGCTTGCGGGACTTTTGCGGGACGTCGTCAGACACTGTTAGACACCGTAGGGCAATCTGTGTGCAGCTGGGCGACGAACAGTAATCGGGATAGGGAGAAGCCTCACGGTTTCGCCCACCGGGTTGCCGGAGGCGGTTACTAAAAACAACGGCTTACGGGAGGGCAGGGGCCTCATAACCCTTGGCCGCAGGTTCGAGTGCCTGCCGGGCCCACTAAGATATTCAAATAGCTATAGAACCATCAACACCCTCCTCCCTCTTCTAGTTGCTGAGGGCAAGTCTCCGAAAAACTGCGGGAGACCAGAATCCTATCCAAGACCGCCGGCCGCTCTCACCCCGGCAGCGAGGTCCCGATCCATTTGAAACAGCACGCGGTGGAAGTTGGCATCGAGAAGAATGGCGATAGTGTGAAGCGGCCGCTGGGCGATGGCGGTGAGCGGCGGTCAAGGAAGGCGGCAGTTGGATGCGTACGTGAGACCGCACGCATCTCGATGGCGATTGATGCATCTAGAAAGCAACCCGTATAGAGGTCCACGCGTCAGTCGGATCCATCTCTTGGGGAACACGCGATGAGTTTTTTTCGGTTGAATTCCTGGCTTTCTTTTCTCGGCATTGCGTGTGCCTCGTTATGTTCCTGTGTGGTAGAAGGCATCCAGGGCGCTGCGAAGGACGCGCCACAAGACGATGCCTTGGCAAGCCCTTCGGAGCAGTTGACCCTTAAGGTCGTTCAACAGCGCGAACAGCAGGCCAAACAGACGATCGATCTGGACGAGGCCGCGCGCGCAGAGATCGCGAATCTCTACAAACAAGCCGTTGACCAAATGAAGCTCGCCCAGCGCTGGGCAGAAGATACGGCGAAATTCGATGCGCTACGGCAGAAGGCACCAGACACCTTACGGCAAGTCCGAGCGACACTCGATCAGCCACCCGAGCCGTTTGTGCCGCACATTCCATCAGGGGTAGACATTGTTGATCTAGAGCAGCGGTTGCTCCAGGTACGCAGTGAGCTAGATGAGGTGCGCCAGAACGAGGCATCGCGCGTGGAACAAAAACGCCGCCGCAACGAACGCCGGTTCAAGATCCCCAGGCTGATCAGTGCGGCAAAGCAACGGCTCGACCAGCTACGCCAATCGCAGGAGGCCTCACCTGCCACCGACCAGCCATCACCCATCGAGCTGGCTCGCCAGACCCTGTTCGAGGCACAACAGAACGCTGTTGAACAGGAGATCGAGGCATATCAAATGGAGTCACGCAGCTACGATGTCCGGGGTGAGCTGTTGCAAGCGAGGCTCGATGAGGCCGCTCGCCATGTCACAGACACAGAAGAGCAGGTTGCTGCCTGGCGCAAAGTCCTCGACAAACGTCGCCGCGAGGAGGCGCAAAAGGCAATCGATGAGGCACGCAAGGCGATTGCGGAGGTGCATCCGGTGCTAAAGCCCCTCGCCGAGCGCAATGCCGAGTTGACCCGGATGCGCGTCGAGCTGAACCAATCGATTGAACAGACAACTATAGCGACCGGCCAGAGCCGAGATCGGCTGAGAACGCTGAAACAGGAATTCGAGCACATCCAAGAGCGGATCAGCGTGGCGGGTCTTACCGATGCCATCAGTAGAGCGTTACGCAAGCACAGAGATGAGCTGCCAACGATATCGCAACTGGAGAACAAGATACGCAAACACAAGACCAACATCGCCAACGCTCAGCTTCGCTTGATGAACCTCGAAGATCGATACGCGTCGTCGGCAGACGCCGTCCCGACTCTAAAGTCGTTGTTAGCTCCGCTCGACCCCTCAACGAGCGCGAAAGGACGTAACGCCATTGAGTCCAAGGCCAAAGAGCTGTTGAAGACGGAACGCAAATATTTTGGCGAATTGGTTCGAGACTACGATAGTTTTTTAGCTAAGCTCATCGAGCTCGACGGGGCCGAGCATGAGATGATCGACCGCATCCGCCAATACACGGATTATGTCAACACCAACATCTTGTGGATCAAGAGCAGTGCCGTCTTGCAGACAGCCGACATGCAAAAAAGTTGGGCCGCGCTGCGTTGGTTGGCCGACCCTAAGCGGGGGATCAGCAGCGTCCGCTCTATATCGGGAACCGTACAGGCCAAGCCGCTTGTGCTCGCTATATTCGTGTTCCTACTCGCCGCCTTGCTCGTCCTAAGGGTTCAATGGTCACGCTGGGTGGCCCGCTTCGTAAAAGGGAGCCAAGCACCCGATTCCTTGCTCTACGCAAGCGCGGCACTCACGGTTGCGGTGTTGCCGGCCGCGTTCTGGTTCGGGCTGTTTTGGTTAGTCGCCTGGTTGCTGGTATCACCCTACGAATCCACAGGTTTCGCCAAGGCACTCGCCCACGGCTTGAGGTCCGCGGCCATCATCTATTTTCTGATCGAGATCAACCGGCAACTTACCCGTGAGGGTGGGCTGGGAGACCATTATCTTCGGTGGCGCGCTGCCTCGCGACAGCTGGTACACCGAAATACCTTGTGGCTGGGCATCGTGCTGGTTCCGTCGTTTTTGATCTTCTCCACGCTAGACTGGCAAACCGACGAGACCTACAAGGACTCCCTCGGGCGGGTCGCATTCATCCTCGCATATCTTTCCTTGGCTGTCTTCACACAACGGATCCTGCGACCCGGTGGAGACCTGCTGCGCAATGTCTTGCAACGAAAGCAGGGAGGATGGTTGTATCAATTGCGAAGTCTCTGGTATCCGCTTGCCGTCGCGACCCCTGCGGGCCTAGCGGTTGCCGCCGGGTCCGGTTACTACTACACGGCCATGTACCTCGGCTGGCGTTTGGTAGCGACTTTTGCGCTATTCCTTGGGCTGCTCATTCTCGCGTCGCTGCTGCTTCGCTGGTTGCAGTTGCGTGTGCGGCGGCGGGCGATTGAGGAAGCCCGGGCACGTAAGGCTGTCGAAGCGCGTCTGGACGAAAAAAGCGGCGCCGAGGGGATCACGATCGCCGCCAATGAACCGATGCTGGACGTCTCCAGCCTTACCAGCCAGACCCGTCATCTGGTACGGATGGCCGCACTTTTCGGTGCGGCCATCGGCATATGGTTTATTTGGGCCGAGGCCTTACCAGCACTCGGCGTATTCGAACGGTTCACGCTTTGGACCATTGCTGCCGAGACCTCCGAGGCGGTAACCCAGCCGGATGGCCAAGTCGTAAACCAAACGCTCGCCCAGACGGTGCCGATTACGCTCGCCGAGGCCGGGCTTGCCGTCCTCATGCTCGTCGTGACGATCGTCGCAGCCCGAAATCTCCCAGGATTGTTGGAGATCACCGTATTGGAGCGATTGCCCCTTTCGCCTAGCGGGCGTTATGCGACGGCCGCAATACTGATGTACCCTCATCACGGCAGTTGGTATCGTGTTGGCCTTCAACACCATCGGCATTGGGTGGTCAAAGGTCCAATGGCTAGTCGCCGCCATCACAGTGGGATTAGGATTTGGGCTGCAAGAGATATTCGCCAACTTTTTTTCCGGTTTGATCATATTGTTTGAACGCCCAATACGGGTAGGCGACGTCGTTACCGTGGATGGCATCAGCGGCATCGTATCCCGGATTAGGATCCGCGCAACCACTATCACCAGCTGGGAACGCAAGGAATTAGTCGTCCCCAACAAGCGGTTTATTACCGGCAATTTCTTGAACTGGACCCTCTCTGACAACAAGATCCGCATCGACATCCCTATCGCTATCTCACGCGATTCCGACATTGGGCTCGCGCGCGAAGTGTTGCTTAAGGTCGCCGGCGACAACCCAACCATCCTTCCCGATCCACCGCCTAATGTGTTTTTGACGAAGCTCGGCGCCACGTTGCTTGAATTTGAGCTGCGGGTCTTTATTCGTCGCGCCGACTACGGCCAGGTGCTCGATGCCGTCAATGCAGCAATCGAACATCAGCTAAAGGCGGCTGGTATCGCGATCGTGGCCTAAGACACTATTCCCGGTGCATGACTCTCGCAACGCACAGGTCGCCGTGTTACCTATCCATGATAAGGAATCCGAGCGACGTGAAGGATATTGTCGAGATCCCTGGGTCCTAGGAGCCTGTCGGACTTAAGGTTGAACACCAAAGCCACAACGTGCGTGTTGAGCGCCAAAATCGAGGTTCGGGTGGTCATTAAGGCGATCGACTCCGTGAGTTGATGATGGACAGACTCTTCTCGGCCCGCTTTTTAGCCCGCCAGCACCGCCAGCCGGCGGATGTTCCACGCCATCGTCACCAAC